>JASJGS010000121.1:0-79216 GCA_033791445.1 Bacteroidales bacterium
GGTGTTCTGCCAATAGGCAAATCTCCGGGTGTTATTGTTTCCTGCTCACTGAAACGAAATGCTAAGGAAAATTAAAATATTTTATTAAAGATTCTTTTCAACCTTCTTAATGATCTTGGGTAATTTTTTATTCAGATCTTCGAGTAGCTCCTCGGTTGCATTTTCACACATTGGCATTAATTTATCGTAATTCATAACAGGTGCTCCCGAAACAAGTGCTACACTCTTTTTTGATGTTGCATATTCGTCAAGTTTGAAAACTTTCTTTGCATCTTTGTTGAAAAGGTCCATGCTGATATAGGTCCGTATTCCCGCATTTCCCAGGCCTCCAACAGAAACTTTAGGTTCCAATGCATAAGACATCGATACAAACATAACGGCTTTGCTAAGATACGTTTTTGAAAGGCACGAGCAAATATGGATCTTAGCTATTGTTAGCGGCTTTTTTTATCCATCTTTATCAATGGTATAGTTAATGTATTCAAAGAATATAAAACCTCACAGTTAGCTCATTAAGGAAATGGTATAAGGTAGGTTAATCTGAATTAATAGAACTTCTTGTTTTCATAAAACAAGTAGAGACGACCTTTTATGGTCGTCTCCTGTGATAATGTAATAAATTATAGCTAATGCTATTTATTATAATCTTCGACCATTTTGGTGAAAGCTTCTAAAGCATCTAGTTGGAAGCTAGATTCAAAAACAGGCCCTTTAGTAAATAGGGTTTGAAAACCATAATAATCGTTGTTATAATTAGTTAAAACGGCTTCATTGTCTCCTACAAGAGCTTTTATGTTTATGATAGACATATTTTTAGTCCCCTGTCCTTCTTTCTGGTAAAGAATTTCAAAATTGTTTTCTTGCCATACGACATATTCAGCATCAGTAACTTTGGTACGGTCGGGTAGGTAAGATGAAACAATACCTTGAGTGTGGTGATGCTTCTTGTAAACGGTAATCTTACCTTCAGTAACAACTTCTAACATAAGATTTTTAGGAAGCATGTCTTGTTTTCTAGTAGCGAAGATATTGACATATTTGGCCTTTTTAAATTTTTTACCGTTTTCCAGGGTAAAACTTTCCAAATCATTGGCTTTATAAACCTCAATATCTTTTTTTATTTTTTTCCCTTCAAGGAAAGCCTTATGTGTTTTTTCATTAATGAGGTTAACCCTTTTTTGAAATTCTTGAGGGTTTAACATATCCATATAAATATAGCCTTCAATTTCTGTCCCCTTTTTAAGGGTTATTGTTCCTTTTTCATATTTCCCTACCGAACTAGGGGTTTTTAATTGAGCTTTAGCATTGTTAGATGTCAAACTGAAAAGTACTGTTAGCATTAATGTAATAGTTGAGTAAATTTTTACTGTTTTCATAAATTTGATTTTTATTAATATTGGTTTTGCTTATTCATTATTAGAGGTTTACGTCGGAAGCCGTAATAATGTTTCGAAAAATGGTCATTGCTGGCAATTTCGGATATTATAACTAACTTCGTCAATAGAGATCAAAAAATAGAACTATTTTGGTAGTGCCCTATTTTGATTCAATTATATTCTATTAAGTATGAGAAAGCTTCACTTTTTGAAAGTAATTCTATTGTTAAGTATTATTTTCCCTTCCTGCTCGAAGTATTTTACTTACACTATTCCCACACCACCAGAGATTAAAATACAGGAGCAACAAAACAAGATAGGATTCATCAATAAATATGATTATACAAGCCTTTCTTTTAATAAGGAAAATAAAAATGAGGTTTATGTTACAGCTGTTCAACATCTTATTTCCAGCCTGGAAAGCTCATTTAATAAGGATGAGTATTTTAACATAGTAATCCTTGACACATTAAGAAAAGGCACATCTCAAAAAGACTTTCTCCCTCAAATGAATACCAATGAAGTTGTTGGTATATGTGATAGTGCAAATATTGATTTGCTTTTAGTTTTAGAGTATTTTGATCCTGATTTCTTAATTGAAACTGTAACCGAGGAAGATGATGACGGGAGTACAACCAGGACAAATATTGTGGACCTTGAGGTTAGAGCAGGGTTTACTTTGTATGACAAATCAGGAACGCTTATATACAGAGAAAAATCTATCAGGGTAATGCCTTATCAATCAAGGCCAGCCCTTGTGAGTTTTGTTGCAATTGGTCCTTCTATGGGGAAAGCAGGCAAGGAAGTTAACACTCTCTCAAAAGAAATCGGGGAAAGCTACATTCAAAATTTCTATCCAGGGAACAAAAAGGAAACAGCTAAAATTTATACTGGAGAAGCTTTTAAGAAGGTGGAAGCCTATATGAATAATGAAAACTGGGAGGAAGCAATTGAGCTGCTATTACCCATGGCAAATTCTACAGATTCAAAAATCTCAAAGAAAGCTAGCCATAACCTATCCATTGCCTATAAAGCCTCAGGAAACAATTCAGCTTACGAATACTGGAAAAAGAAATAAGCTTTTCTTAATTAGCCTCAACAATCAATCCTAAATATTTCCCCATCCAATAGGGCAGCAACCAGTAAACCGGATCTCGTTCCTGAGCAGGATTTCCCCCAACTGCAACATAAGGATTTCTATCCCAACGAATAGTCCGATATTCACTTGGTGGTAACAATTCATCAACTTGAAGTTGCTCAAGAATGGGCTCACGTATTACAAGCAAATCTTCCCTGCTTCCATTATCAATTTGCCAGTCTACAAGATCAAGCGGAGCATCAACCAGGAAGAATATGGAATTATCCAATTCATCATTGCCATCAGTTAGATAGTTATATGTAAAATTTACCAGGGGGCTCTTGTGTTTCTTATGCTTTTCAAACCATGTATCCAAATGTTCCCGGTGTTCACTTTTTAGTTTAGGATCATCTTCATACATCAACAATGGAGGATAGACATAAAGTGACAGATAAATATCAAAATAAGTTTCCCAGGCCCGGTTGGTATTGTGTAACATTTTAGCATTTTCAATATATCCATCTTCCTCAATAAGCTTAAGATAAGCCTCCTGATACTTTTCATCGCCGGTAATCTGGTAGGTAAACTTTAAAAATGAAAGTAATTCCAGAGAATTTAGAGCACGTTCCGGAGCCCATTCAGGATCATTATTCAGGATTTCAGGAGACCACACGCCCCATTTGGTATGTTTTCCGTCCACACCAACCAGGTTAAAATCATTGCGCATCATATGATCCATAATCTGGCTAAAATGATCAGCAATTCTCTCCTTTTCCTTATCATCAGCAACCAAAGTGTAATAACAATAATAACCAAATAGATGTCCGCAAAGCTCATCACTACTGGTGTCGCCCTTCCACATCCATTTTCCATCTTTAGACAAGTGCCAGCGTACTTCTACTGCCTTCTGTCTGGGATTATTAATAATCTCTTCTGCCTGCTCCTGGGGGGTATAAGTGCGATTCATATCGTGAGAGCTCTCCCAGCTAACCGGGACGATTGTTCGTGCAAAAAAGCCATCAATCTCGGTAACTTCTCGCAAATAGTGAAGAAATTCAAAGGCTTTTTTTGCTCTTTCTTTAGCTTCAGGACTATTGGTAGCTGCATATCGAAATGATTCCATAGCCAGGTACATTGAGGTATATTCACCATCATTATCATCATCTGTAGCTTCTATGCTTGTTGTATCTCCAGGTACATTCAACCTGAAGCGATTGACTATCCATGGTTCTCTAACATGACGTTGAATTAATTTCTCATAAAAGAAATCAGCCTTTTGTGCCAGTGTCATTTCTATCTTTTTAATGGCACTCACTCCTTTTGCTGTAGCAATCCATGCATTTCCTTCCTCGTCAAAAGCGATGTCTCTTACTTCATCTGATAATAACCAACGTTTGCTCAGCCGCACTGAATATTCCTCTTCATCAGATTTAAACCGGCTAATTCCAGAATTGGTACCCACCCACATACTGCCATCCGGAGACCGTTTAACTATCCTTACAAAAGAATTGGTGATTCCATTTTCAGGCAATTTCTCGCCTATTTTTCCTTTAGAATCTCGAATGCTAACTCCACCCATACTACTTACCCAAAGGTTCCCTTCATCGCTGTAATCCATTCCGGTTACGTAAGCACTAATCAATTCATTCTGGTCCTGGTACACAGTTGTTTTTTGATCTGTACAATGATAAAGACCTACATCTGTTCCCAACCAGATACCACCATTCCCATCCGAAGTAGCTGCTCGTATACTTCTGGCCGTTTGATAATCCTTTTTAATCCATCCGTTGTCTTTAAACAACCAAATACCAAAAGGCCCCAAAGCATAAATTCCCTCCGAGGCAACAACTATCCTGGCCAGAGGAGGTTTTGGTCCTTCCATTTTCATGATTCTCCCCGATGTAGTAGAATAGACTCCATCCCATGATGCAATCCACACAAAGCCATTTTCATCCAGTTTAATATCATAAGCCGGTCCTTGCTCTGAACCTAAAATCTGCAAATCCCATTTGCGACTATCAGGCTTCTTCATATATACACCATGCTTGGTTGCAATCCAGATATTATCTTCTCCATCTGGTTGGATAGCTCTAACATCATTGGCCTCCACAATATTCTCATCCACAACATACCCATCATGAAATTCCTGGATAAAAGGCACATCCAGATAAGTTTCTTCGTTCTTTGTCTCGATGTCCGAATTTTTATCTGTTTGGCTGGAACAGGAATAAAGCACAGGAATCAAAAGTGAAAGTATTAAGTATTTCATATTATGGTATTATGATTTATGAAAATAGGATAGGTATTTATTGATGGATAAAACTAAAGTCCCATTGTAAAATGCTATAAAACCGGATACCCCTGCTTCTCAATCAGGCTTCCTAATTCCCTATTTACACGGTCAATATACTTTTTCTCAAAACTATATATATTCCCGTTATGTTTTCCATGAGAATGAATCATAGAATCAAATACTCTTTGATCAACTTCCATGTCGGATAATATTCCTTGTTGTAGTCTTTCAAAACCACTTACCGGATCAGAGATGAGGTTTTCATATTTTAACTCAACAAGATTCTCAGCAGGAATTAAACTTTTATCTGTCTGGTACTTATTAATTAGGAAAACATATGTTTGAAAAATAAACTTCCATAAGTCCTCATCAGTCATATCCTGAAGTTGCAGACTTTTTAAGAAACCCCTGAAAAATTTGTAGGTTGAAAGAATAACTTCATATGGGTTTCTTTCAATATAAACAAACCGGGCTCCTGGAAATAAATCGAGTAAAGCAGGTATTCTGGCCATGTTGGGAGGATTTTTTGCGATGTATTGCTCCCCGCCAATATTTAAAAGACTGCGTTTTACAAATCTTACATAGCCCTTTTTGAATTCCTTATCCCAATTCTGATCCTCTGGTGAAGAGGCAAGATATTTCTCAGAAATTAGTTGATACTCTTTAGGAAAATAAAACCAATAATAAAAGCTAAAACCAGCTTCATTTCCCAGTGCAAAGTCTTCCTCCTGAGCAAAGTCAACATGCATTTTCACCCCATCAACCAATCTTTTTTCAGGCAAATAAAATTGCACTATTCTTTTGATTAAGCCCTTTAAGAAAAATAGATTATTCGGGAAAGCGGATTGGTAAGTAGTAGGGTATGAGATATTTTCAAAGGAACAGAGTAAATTATTCAAAAAGGTTGTTCCACTACGCCAATGACCTAAAACGTAAATCGGAGGTTTTTTTATTTCAAAGTTTTTGGATAGGCTTTGATATCGCATTTCATCAAAATACGACAGTCCTGTGGTTATAACACTTATGGCTTTGGATATTCGAAATTTCTTTTTGTATTTCTTTTCAACTTTAAAATTACTTTCCAATTCCTTCAAAATTGAAAATTTACAGCCTACAAGTGTATTTACACTAAATATAAAATCATCATTTGGCATACTAATACTCATTTTGCAATTGTAAAGTAAATACAATAATTACAAAGCTCAAACAGTATTATATAATTAGATTAGATTAGCCTGCCCAACTCTCTCTGTCGAGGCTTCGGTATTGGATCGCTTCTGCAAGATGGAGATTTTGAATCTTTTCACTTGATTCGAGGTCTGCTATGGTACGAGAGACTTTTAGGATGCGATCATATGCTCTGGCAGATAAGTCCAGCTTGTCCACCGCCGTATTTAAAAGTAGTATTCCTTGCTTTTTTGACTGGCAATTCATTCTTTTAAAACAGCAGGAAGGAATCAGGCAGCACAACTTCTTAATCAGGTATCTTTATCCCTACTATTAGTACATCATCTGTTTGTTCATTATCCTTGCCTTTCCAGCTTTCAAAAGTTTTTTCGAAAATTATCTTTTGTTCATGCATTTCTTTATTGGAAATTTGCAACAATAGTTCTTTGAATTTTTTGGCCATGAATTTCTTTTGATTCTTACCACCTCGCTGGTCCTGAAAGCCATCAGAAAACATATATAATTTATCCCCTTTGCTTAATTCAAATTCATAATTTGTAAAAGGGTTTTCTTCGAGATGAGAACTAATTGGTTGACGATCAACCTTAAGCTGGACCATGGAGCTTTCTCCATTACTTGTAATTTCTTCTACTTTTGAAGATTTAATATCTGACAAAGTTTTTGACTTTCGAACAATATACAATGGACTATTTGCACCTGCAAACTGAAGGTTCCGGGTTTTTGTATTGATTATACAAAAAGCTATATCCATTCCATCACGCTGTTCGTGCTGTTTACCGGTTTGCCTTAAAGCCAATTTGACTTCTTCCCTTAATATATCTAGCACCTGAGATGATTTTACAACCTCTTTTCGCAGGATGATTTCATTTAGAAATGCTACCCCAAGCATACTCATAAATGCCCCGGGCACCCCATGACCTGTACAATCAGCTACGGCAATCACCAAATACTCCTGAATATGTTTAAACCAATAGAAATCTCCACTAACTACATCCCGTGGTTTGAAAAAAACAAAATGTTCAAAATTAATTTTATCCAGGAAATCTTCGGCCGGCAAAACAGCCTGCTGAATTCTTTTTGCATAATTGATACTATCCTTTATATTTTTATTCTGCTCAATTTCAACCCTGTGCTGTTTTTCAATTTTCTCTTTCTGTTTTTCAACTATTCCTAGAGTTGAATTAAGGTTTTCATTGCTCGAGTAAAGTTCCTTAATTGTTATTTGAAGTTTCAAATGCAATTTTTTTGATATAACTATGTAATAAAAAAGGATTACACCTACAATAAGGAACATTCCAAGATAATTCACCGATTTCATAAATCTCAACGAGCTTACTGATAACTCATACTTGATATACTCTCCTGAATCAAACCATATAAAGGCTAGTTGAAGTATAAAACAAATAAGGGAATTTACAACTAAGGCGACTTTCCATTTTCTAAATAATATTCCGGTTATAATCAAGCAAAAAAGTAATAGTTGAAAACCACTCTCCTGTCCCAGTAAAAGCACAGCTAATACCTGATGAATTGTTATTTCAATGGTTCCAATAATTGGAGCAAATTTTAATTTGCCTTTGAAACTATAATAAAGTGCAAATGCAAAAGCAGGAATACTAATAAAAATGTTAAACCACATTAAGAAGTGTACCTTAAAAAGGGCAAACATCCCAAAAAAAAGCACATGCAATGCCAATCCTGCTACGGCTCCAATAATTTGCGTATCCTGGAGATATTTATTCTCTTCTGAAACTTCTATTTTAGACCAGAAAGACATATTTATTAACGATCAGATATAATTTTATAGTAAGTTGGAAAGGTGCTTCAAACATTCTGCTGATGAAATAATTCCTCTACCAGACCAAATAAATTTTAAATAAATTGCAAATTAACTTTTTTGTGTATTAAAGTCTTATGTAATCAAACGGAAACCTGACCAGGCGCGACATCTCCTTCCCTACCTCCAGCATATCTTCATCATCTTTTTCATAATGCCATTTAACAAGAATTCCATCCTCCTTGGTACGCAATTTTCCAATCTTCTTAAAAATATCGAGTATGAATTTCGCGGAAATAGAATTAAAGTATTCAAAATTGAAATTAAACTCAAGTTGATCCTTATTGTCCAAATATTTATCCGTGGAAAGCTCCCTATCGAATGTATCAAACCATTCCAGGATTGGCATATATAATTCATTTACATTCTCTGGCCTTGATTCACCTGATATTTCAAACTTTCTGTTTTCAGGATCAAGAATCACCTTTGGTGAATTGGAGGTTTGTTCAATAATTAGCTTGTTCATAATGATTCTAATAAATTTCAACTTCTAATTCAAAAAAAGAATAATTTTCATCTAAGCGGGTAATCTTATATATAATTTTGCTACTTGCTTTTGAAGCAATAGTCACTAATCCCAGACCCGCTCCGTTTTTTTCCATAGTGAATTCCTTGTTGATTATATTCTCATATAATTTATTCAAGCCTTCTTTATTCAGCTTATTCACTTTTTCAAGTCGGCATTTCAAATCATTTACATTCTGATTTAAAATTGGATTGCCCGCGCTAACAATAAAATTATTGCCCTGCTTTTTCAATGATATATGAGGAGAACCAGTTTGGCCAGGGATAGATTGAAGTTTATCAATTGAATACTTTTTAATATTCTCTGTACATTCCACTAAAATACTATAGATTCTTTTTTGGAGGGATTTATTCAATATTTGAAATGCATGCGTATCTTTTAATTTCATTAATATCAATTCTATGGACTGAAATGTGACCCTGTCATTGAAAGTCAATATTGTTTCCATTTTCTCCATAAATCGAATTGCACAAATAGTTTTTTCTATTTCTCAGGAAATGCAAATTGAGCCAACTTTTATTCTCAATCTATTTTTTTTAGTTCTTTTTTAGTGTTAACTTTATTTGATTTGGCTTATGCGTAATTATGTATGCCAGAAAAAGTTCACTCTCTAAATGCTATCTATGATTAAGGAATGAATCAATTAACCAGGTTATGAGCGAACCTCTTTTAAATGCCTTAATGAAGCTATTTGCATTAATCATTGATATCAATGAAGATAGTAAAATCTCTATAAAGAAAAAAAAAATTATCCGCTCATTCCTTTCTTACCAGTTAAATTCTGAATTGGTCGAAAAGTATTTGAAAATATTTGATGAATACATTACTATATTTAATCAGGATAGTATTTTAGGTGATAGTATTCAGGCAAAGAAAAAAACCTCCTTGGCAGCCACAAGGATATTGGGGATTTGCGAAAAAATTAATGCAGAATTAGAACAAAAACAGAAAATATTTTTAATCATTCAATTAATTGAATTTGTTTCCTATAAAAAGAAGGTCTCTGATCGGGAACTTGATTTCCTATTAACTGTTGCTACCGCTTTTAATATTTCTAAAATTGAATATCAAAATATTCTAAACCTAATTATTCATCCAATTGAGGAAATCCCATCGAAACCAAATGTCCTTGTTATAAATAGTAATAAACATAACAGTTATCAAAAAATCAAACATGTATACATTGAAAGATTTGATGGTGAACTTATATTTCTAAATATTCTCAGCACCAATACATTTATTTTCAGATACCTGGGCGTTGAAGATGTTCAGTTAAACGGACAAAGCATTATCCCGGGACGGACATACATCTTCGACTACGGTTCCACTATCCGAAGTGCCAGGATTAAACCGATCTATTACAGTGATGTGATCAGGAAATTCTCAGAAGCCACATTTAAAGATAAAATTTCCATAACCGCTGATAAGGTGGAATTCAGGTTTAAGAATAGTGAAAATGGAGTTCAAGAATTGAACCTTCACGAAGAATCAGGAGAATTAATAGGAATTATTGGGGGAAGTGGCGTAGGAAAATCAACCCTGTTGAATGTATTAAATGGAAATTTGAAACCTAAAAAGGGGGAGGTTTTAATCAATGGATATGACCTGAATAATGATAAGGAAAAAAATAAACTGCAGGGAGTCATTGGATATGTGCCCCAGGAGGATTTACTAATTGAGGACCTCTCTGTATATAAAAATCTCTTTTTTAATGCCAAACTCTGTTTGAATCAGTTTGGAAAAGATAAAATTGAGAAGACTATAAATAAAACATTAGCAGATTTAGACCTGCAGGATATCAAAGATCTCAAGGTAGGTAATCCGCTAAATAAAGTTATTAGTGGTGGGCAGCGTAAAAGACTAAATATTGGTCTTGAGTTGATTCGGGAACCCTCTATTCTATTCGTAGACGAACCGACATCTGGATTATCATCTATTGATTCAGAAATGGTACTAAATCTGCTTAAAGAACAGACGTATAAAGGGAAATTGGTGATTGTAAATATTCATCAACCCTCCTCCGATTTATACAAGATGTTTGATAAGATCATAATTTTGGACAAAGGGGGCTACCAGATATACAACGGGAATCCGGCTGAAGCACTGGTATATTTTAAATCCATCAGCAAATATGCGAATGCAACCGAGGACCAATGCACAAAATGCGGGAATTCAAAACCCGAAGAAATTTTACAAATTGTTGAAGCAAAGATTGTTAATGAATATGGGAAATCAACACGTTTCCGAAAAGTTTCGCCAAAAGAGTGGTTTGTTTTATTTCAAAAGCATCTAGAACAAAAAAGTCCCGAAGAATTAATAAAAGAAAAAATTCCAGAGAATTATTATAGTATTCCGGGCTTAATTAAACAATCCGGATTATTCTTTGTAAGGGATTTACTATCAAAATTAGCCAACCGGCAATACATATTAATCAGCCTTTTAGAAGCGCCCCTGCTAGCCTTAATACTGGGGTATTTCACCAAATATATCCATGGGACGAGTGGGAATCCAAATGCTTATATATTTATGAACAATGAAAACCTCCCTGCTTTTCTCTTCATTAGTGTTATCGTAGCATTGTTTCTAGGTTTAATTATTAGTTCTGATGAAATAATAAAAGACAGGAAAATTCTAAAAAGGGAATCATTTCTTAATCTTAGCCGATTTAGTTATTTAAATTCAAAGATCTTAATGTTGTTTATACTATCAGCCATTCAAACCATATCGTATGTGCTTATTGGCAATGCAATATTAGATATAAAGGGAATGACCATGAGTTATTGGTTAATTTTATTTACAACCTCCTGTTTCGCCAATATGCTGGGTTTAAATATCTCATCAGGTTTTAATTCAATAATTATCATTTATATCCTGATTCCCTTCCTTCTAATACCCCAACTTTTATTTAGCGGTGTTATTGTAAAATTCGACAAACTACATAAGAACCTCACATCCCAGGAATATGTTCCAATAATTGGCGATATGATGACGTCCAGGTGGGCCTATGAAGCTCTTGCTGTGGAGCAATTTAAAGGCAATAGATTTGAAAAATATTTCTTCGATTTTGATAAAGAAATAAGCGATGCACGATATGTTCAGCTTTTAATCCAGCAACTTGAGATTAAGGTAAATGATACTGAAAGGCTTATCAAATTAGGGAATAACGCGGACCAAATTCTATACAATCTAAATTTAATAAGGAATGAAGTACATTCCTCACAAATACAATATCATTGGCCCTATTTTAGGCAGATTGACAAAATTTCAATTGAGGAATTTGACACTTTGGTGGCTGATGATATTTTATATTACTTGGAAAAATTAAAAAGAAAGTCCATCGATAAAGATAAGGAAATGAACAAGCTTAGAGATGAACTATACATTAATATAAAAGAATTAGTAGGAGGTGATTATGAAATTAGAAAGCTGAAAACTGAATATACTAACAATAAACTTTCCGAGCAATTAGAGAATTTTGGACCTGGGAAAAAAATAATTGAATTTGATGGCCATTTTATTAGAAAATTCCAACCAGTATATATGAATCCGACATCCAAGACAGGTAAGGCCCAGTTTTATTCTCCTGTGAAAATAATAGGTAAAACCGCCTTCCCTACATTCTGGTTCAATTTGACAATTATCTGGATTACTTCTCTTCTATTATACCTTTTCCTTTATTTTGATCTTTTAAGGAAATTGGTATCCTATTTTGAAAATATCAGGTCAAAATAAAAAACATGTAGGCCCATTCATATATTCACTATCCTGCCCAGCTCTCCCTATCCAGGCTGCGATATTGAATGGCTTCTGCTAAATGGTGATTTTGAATTTTCTCACTTTCTTCCAGATCTGCAATGGTCCGCGAGACTTTAAGGATCCTATCATAGGCCCTGGCAGACAAACCCAGCTTGTCCATTGCTATTTTTAAGAGTTCCGTTCCCTGTTTATCGATCTCGCAATATTTCCTCAGCATTTTCGATGACATTTGTGCATTGCAGAACAAGGATTTGTAATCACTAAACCTATTTACCTGGATTTGTCTGGCATCATTCACTCTCTTTCGAATGGCAGCACTGTTTTCTGATTGCCTCGAATCAGACAATTTTTCAAAGGGAACAGGTACCACCTCAATATGGATATCAATACGATCGAGTAAAGGCCCGGAAATTTTATTCAGGTATTTTTGTACTATTCCTGGGGAGCAGACACAATCTTTTTCAGGATGATTGTAAAATCCACAGGGACATGGATTCATAGAGGCAACAAGCATAAAGCTTGCTGGATATTCAACAGTAAATTTGGCTCTGGAAATGGAAATAACCCTGTCTTCAAGAGGTTGACGTAACACCTCCAATACGGTACGTTTAAACTCGGGAAGTTCATCTAAAAATAAAACACCATTGTTGGCAAGGGAGATTTCTCCTGGTTGTGGCCAGGTACCTCCTCCGACTAAAGCAACATCTGAGATTGTGTGGTGCGGAGAACGAAATGGTCTTTTTGTTATCAAGGAATTTTCTCTTTCAATTTTACCAGCCACAGAATGTATCTTAGTAGTTTCTAAAGCTTCTTCCAAATTCAAGGTAGGGATTATCGTTGATAATCGCTTGGCCAACATTGTCTTACCTGCACCTGGAGGGCCTATCATAATAACATTATGTCCTCCTGCTGCAGCAATTTCCAGGGCACGATTTACATTTTCCTGGCCTTTTACATCTTCAAAATCAAACAAATAATTATCTGCCTGTGTTTCAAAAATCTCCTGTACATTAACCCGGGTTTGTTCAATGGAAGTTTTTCCATTCAAAAAGTCGACCACCTCACGGATGTTATTTGCTCCCAACACCTCCAATCCGTTTACAACGGCTGCCTCTCTGGCATTTTTCTCTGGTAAGATTATCCCTTTGAAACCTTCCTCTTTCGCTTGAAGAGCAATGGGCAAAACACCCTTAATCGGTTGCAATCCTCCATCAAGCGACAATTCACCCATAATGATATATTCATTTAGCAAATCAGATTTTACCTGCTCTGATGCAGCCAATATACCAATAGCCAGGGTTAAATCATACGCTGATCCTTCCTTACGAATATCAGCCGGAGCCATATTGATAACAATCTGTTTTCCGGGCCATTTTAAATCCTGGCTGCCAAATGCAGAGACCATCCGGTGTTGGCTTTCCCTGACTGCATTATCAGGCAGTCCAACCAGGAGAAATCGAATACCTCTGGAAACATTTACTTCAACAGTAACAGTTGATGCATTGATTCCAAAAACAGCACTTCCAAATGTTTTAACGAGCATGAAACTGATATAAAAAGTAAAGTAATTATTGATTATAATTTACGATGATCAATTCTAAAAGTTTTAAAATTTTGCAATTCTTATTTCTTATTATCTTTATTGTTCCATTGTAAAATGTTTTTTGCAGATGAAAAAAGCCCAGTTAAAAGAAAAAATCTATAGAATAATTTTTGGTGCAGATACAAAGGCAGGGAAAGATTTCGACATTTTTTTACTCTTTCTAATTATCTTTAGTATAATAGCGGTGATACTGGATAGTATTCCGGAAATTCACCTAAAATATGGCAAAGCCCTGTATATTACTGAATGGGTGATTACATTCTTTTTTACGGTAGAGTATATTCTCAGGATCTGGGTGGTAAAGCACCCAGCAAAATATATTTTTAGCTTTTACGGGATAATTGACTTGTTGGCCATCTTGCCTAGTTTTTTAGGCCTTTTCCTATCCGGGGCACATGGACTTATCATTATCAGAGCCTTGCGTCTGCTCAGGATATTTAGATTATTTAAATTAACCCGATATACAAGTGAAGCCAATTCATTAATTCTGGCATTAAAAGCAAGCTGGACCAAAATAAGTGTCTTCTTATTTGCTGTAATGACTATTGTGATTGTAATAGGCACCCTGATGTACTTAATAGAAGGAGAAGAACATGGTTTTACCAGTATACCCAGAGGCATTTACTGGGCTATTGTAACTCTTACTACGGTTGGATATGGGGATATTGCCCCTCAAACCAACTTTGGTCAGTTTGTAGCCAGTTTTGTAATGATTATCGGTTATGGAATCATTGCAGTACCCACCGGTATTGTGACTTCGGAGCTGGCAAAAGCTAAAAAACGAACTGTTGTACTAAAACCCTGTCCAAATTGTTTGAAAGAGGAACATGATTCGGATGCTGAATATTGCAAGCACTGTGGAGAAACCTTGAAGACTTAATATATGCTGTATTTTAAATAGCGTCAGTCCACCATAAAAGAATTATTAATATTATTCGGTAACTTTGCCCTATATTCATTGTATCATGTCACATTTACCATCATTTTTTAAGACTGGAGAGCCCAAGCGGTTCAATTTTACTCCAAGATATTACGACGAACAAAAAGAAGATCTGGACCAAAGGATCAGACAAATTGAATCTGACATGGGTATAGAACATGGGGAAGCCTATGTGCCTCAAATTAGGAAAGGGCAAATGGGAAATTATATGAGGAAAAAAAGAAGGGTCCAGAATAAACGAGCTAATATCAGATTGGTGGTAATAATTCTTTTGCTATTGGTAGCAGCCTGGTTCTTTTTTTACAGATAATACAATTTTGGTATAACATATTCAACACCAAAGAATTACTTAATATATTATTTCACCTGAAATTTCAACTTCAATAAAGTTTTTATGGCCGACATTATCCGTTTATTACCCGATTCAGTTGCAAATCAGATTGCTGCCGGAGAGGTAATTCAACGTCCTGCCTCACTCCTGAAGGAGCTTGTTGAAAATTCAGTTGATTCTGGTAGCACAGACATCCGGATTATTATTAAAGATGCTGGAAAATCAATGATACAGGTTATTGACAATGGATGTGGCATGTCAGATACCGATGCCCGGATGGCATTTGAAAGACATGCTACTTCAAAAATTAAAAAAGCCGATGATCTGTTTTCAATTCGCACAATGGGTTTCAGGGGAGAGGCACTGGCCTCTATTGCTGCTGTAGCCCAAGTAGATGTGCGAACCAGGAGAAAAGAAGATGATCTGGGAACACGATTAAGGATTAATGGTTCAAAAGTTGAAAGCCAGGAGCCTGATTCCTGCCCGGCTGGAACAAATATTGCTGTCAAAAACTTATTTTTTAATATTCCGGCCCGACGAAGATTCTTAAAAACAAATACAACAGAACTACGCCATCTGATTATTGAATTCCAAAGAATTGTATTGACTTTACCCCAGGTTTCATTTTCACTCTATCATAACGATTCCGAAATCTATAACCTGCCTGTTGTAAATTCATTACCGCAAAGGATTTCAGGGATTTATGGAAAAGGTATTGTGCCAAATCTAATACCTGTAAAAACTGAAACCACCATTGTGAAGATCACAGGTTACATTGGAAAACCAGAGTTTGCAAGAAAAACTTATGGGGAACAATTTTTTTTTGTGAACAATCGCTATATGCGGCATCCGTATTTTCACAAAGCAATAACCGAAGCCTATGAAGAAATACTTCCTCCGGAAACCATTCCTTCTTATTTTATTTATTTTGAGATTGATCCAGCTAATATTGATATAAATATCCATCCCACCAAGGCTGAAATTAAATTTGAAGATGAAAGGTCGGTTTGGCAAATTTTACATGCCAGCATAAGAGAGGCTCTTGGGAAATTTAATATTGTACCATCACTTGATTTTAATACTGAGGGGGCCATAGATATACCGGTTTTGAGAAAAGACACAACTGCTAATACGCCTGAAATAGAGCTAAACAACGAGTATAACCCATTTGAAGAATCATCATCAAATGCATTCCCAAAAGAGCAATATTCTGACAGGCAGAATCTGAAAAACTGGGAGTTGCTTTACCATGATATGGAATCCTCTAAATCAGAGAGCTCATCTCCCGGTGAAGAGGAAGGCCCTCAAGGATCTCTTTCTCTGGATAAAACATACCGCAAGTTATTTCAGTTTAAAAATAAGTACATTCTTACATCAGTTAAGTCAGGTTTAATGGTCATTGACCAGAAAAGGGCTCATGAAAGAATTTTATACGAGGATTATATAAAATTGCAGCTTTCAGAGGGAGGCATTACGCAGCAAAGATTATTTTCTCCCACTATTCAACTTGATCAGGCTGATTATATATTGCTTACTGAAATACTTGATGACTTGAATCTTTTGGGTTTTGACATCCTGGATAAGGGAAATGGAGTAATTGAAATTAATGCTTTCCCAGCTAGCACGAAAATAAAGGAGCCTCAGGAAATGGTTGATTCCATCCTGCAAACATATAAGGACACTCAAACTGATATTAAAAAATCCCAATCTGAGAAATTAACCATCTCCCTGGCAATGGCCTCGGCTATTCCCTACGGGAAAGAGCTCACTCCAGATGAGATGAGGAACCTTGTAGACCGTCTCTTTGCCTGTACTTCCCCCAACTATTCTCCATCAGGTAAAATTATTCTTACAATAATTGAAATGGATGAGTTTGAGCAAAAACTTAAGTAAGTAAACCTATGCCATTTTGTCCTGATTATAGTTTTTTAGCATAATATTATTAGTTTGGCGCAAGTATTGTGTTATTTTGTATTGACTTATATTTAGTAAATCTGCCTCTTTACGGTAGTGCATTTTCTAACTAATATCTTTTTAAGTGAATAATTTCGTTTCAACATTCAAAAGTACTCCTCCGGTTGTTAAAAATCTGATTATTTTAAATGTTCTATTATACCTTGCAACTTTTGTCCTAGGTCGTACATTTGGAATCGACCTGACTCAAAAGCTTGCCTTGTATTATCCGGCTTCAGAACTGTTCAAACCATACCAGTTTATTAGCCATATGTTTATGCATGGTAGTACATGGCATCTCTTATTTAATATGTATGCCCTGTGGATGTTCGGTAGGATGCTTGAAACCACATGGGGAAGTAAACGTTTTTTTATCTATTATTTCTTTACGGGCCTTGGAGCAGCTGCCTTGCATACATTTGTACAATGGATTGAGGTAAGCTCCCTAAAATCTCAATTAACACCAGAGCAAATTCAAATGGTATATCAGCAGGGGTATGAAGCTTTAAGCCAGGGCAGGAACTTTGTTGATCCAATAATGGGTAAATTAAATTATATTTTCAATATCCCAACCATTGGTGCTTCAGGTGCTGTATTTGGCGTATTATTGGGATTTGGAATGCTATTTCCAAATACACAACTGATGCTGCTTTTCCCTCCTATTCCTATTAAAGCAAAATATTTTGTAATTATTTACGGTATTCTTGAATTAGTCCTTGCTTTTACACAACCAGGCAGTAATATTGCTCATTTTGCCCATTTGGGTGGTATGATTTTTGGTTTTATCCTAATTAAATTCTGGCAAAAAGACAGGAAAAACTTTTATTAGAAAATGAATTTAGTTGAAGAAATAAAAGCATCATTTAAAAAGGGGAGTTCGCTCACAAAGCTCATATACATAAACCTTGGAGTATTTTTAGGTATAAAAATCCTGGAGGTTTTATTATTCCTGCTAAACCTGACCTCAACGAATTTTATTCTGATAAGCTGGTTGGCAGTACCTGCTTATCTTCCTGATCTGGCCACACATTTCTGGACCCCCATTACCTATATGTTTCTTCATGAAGGATTTATTCATGTATTATTTAACATGTTATGGTTGTATTGGTTTGGAACCATTTTTCTTGAATATTTTGATCAGAAAAAACTAGTTACTGTTTACCTGTTGGGTGGGCTTGCAGGAGCTTTTTTATATATAGTATCGTTTAATGTGTTTCCTGTATTCGCCGACGTATTACCCCGGTCAATAGCATTGGGAGCCTCAGCTTCTGTTATGGCCATAGTTATTGGTGTTGCAGCGTATGTACCCAACTATGTGGCTAGATTAATCCTCATTGGACCTGTTAAGATTAAATACATTGCTATTGCGGCATTGGTATTCACTTCAATACTCGATTTTTCAACAAATACAGGTGGTAAGATTGCTCATCTTGGAGGGGCTGCTTTTGGGTTTCTTTATGTGACACAATATAAAAAAGGGAAAGACATCGGAAAATGGTTTGATCAAATTATGGACAGCATCTTCAGCTTTTTCAAGCCAAGGAAGAAAATGAAAGTAAGCTATAAAAAACCTCCAAAAGATGATAAAGAGTACAATAAGCATAAAGCCCATCAGCAGGAGGATGTGAATAGAATTTTAGACAAAATCTCTAAAGCTGGGTATGATAGCCTCAGTAAGAAAGAAAAAGAAATTCTTTTTAAGATGAGTGATAAAAACAAATGATGATAATTCACGTAAGATCTAGTTAAGTATATTTTACAAACCTTTCATTTGAAAAAAGCATTTAATATCCTTGCCATTGGCATTACTTTTCTTCTCATTACAGGATTGCTTTTTTCTTATTTATCAGTTTCTATAAGTCCAGAAAAAGTGTGGGTGCTTGCATTTTTTGGTTTAATCTATCCCTACTTACTCTTTGCGAATCTTTTGTCATTTTTGTATTGGTCAATAAAGAAAAAGAGGCTTGCCATCCTTGTTCTTTTTGTTATCCTGCTGGGATGGAATCATTTAAACAACTATGTTCGAATTTCCAGGAAAAACAGTAAAGAAATAAGCAATATTGTTATTGTTCAGGAGAATAAAAATCAATCAGCCACCAGTGTTCTTTCATATAATGTACGATTATTTGATCTCTATAATAAGGACAATAAGAATAAATCAGTTGATGAGTTTTTCAACTTTATGAATGGTGAAGACTTTGATATAATTTGCTTGCAGGAAGTTTTAATAACTGACATGTTTGGTCTATCGGTTTCTGATATCAAAAAGAAATTAAATAAAACTAAAAATTCATATGTAATTTTTACTGGTGGGAAGGAGTCGAGACATAAATATGGGATTGCTGTTTTTACAAAGTATCCTATTATTAATAAGGGGGAAATATCATTTAAGAATACCAGTAACCTAAGTATCTTTATTGATATATTGATAGCGGGAGATACTGTAAGAGTGTATAATAACCACCTGCAATCTTTTCGCCTTGGTTCTGATAATTTTAGATTTCTTACTGAGCTGGAGGGCACTATAGAAGATCCGCCCATGCAGGAAATGAGAGATATTACTTCAAGAATGAAACATGCTTATATTAAACGTGCCGGACAGGCCAAGCAACTATCAGCACATATTCATTCATCTCCTTACCCAGTAATTGTATGCGGTGACTTTAATGATACGCCTGTATCATTTACATATCATACTATTCGCAAAGATCTGAAGGATGCCTTTGTAGAATCGGGCTTAGGCATGGGAAAAACCTATTCACAAATTTTCCCATCATACAGAATAGATTACATCCTGCATAGTCCTGATTTAGAATCTTATGAGTTTAAAACAGTGAGAAAGAATTATTCAGATCACTACCCGGTTAAGTCCCTGCTCTTACCGGCAGAGAAAAGATAATTTAGATTATCCAGATCAACATTTCCACCAGACAATATAATTCCAATCTTTTTGTTCTTAAACCTCTTACCATGTTGCAAAAGAATGGCCAAAGGTAATGCTGAGGAGGGTTCAATTATTATCTTCATACGCTCCCATACCATTCTCATAGCCAAGGCTATGGATTCCTCCGAAGCAGTAATAAGTTCATCTACATTCTGTCTGATTATTTTAAAAGTAAATTCACTCAACGAGGTAAGAAGACCATCTGCAATTGTTTGTGGACTCACAGAAGGATAAAGTGTACCATTTCTGAATGACCTGAAGGCATCATCTGCATTCTCTGGTTCTGCTCCAATAATAGTAATCTCCGGATTTAAGGCCCTTGCCGTAACCGAACTTCCACTCAGTAATCCACCCCCTCCTACCGGAGTAATAAGGACATCTAATCCTGCTTCAGTTTCCAATAACTCCTTTGCAGCCGTTCCCTGTCCGCAGACGACATTAAAATTATCATAAGGATGAATAAAGGTAGCTCCTGTGTGTTTCACAATTTCTTCAATGGTTGATTCTCTGGCCTCAAGTGTTGGTTTACAAAAAGTAATGTTGGCACCATAGCCTTCGACAGCTTGCTTTTTAATATCAGGAGCAGTTTCAGGCATAACAATATAGGCAGGCACTCCCTGCGTACGAGCAGCAAGGGCCAGTGCTGCAGAGTGATTTCCTGAAGAATGAGTAGCCACACCTGCATTCAGATCAGCACTATTAAGTGAAAGAACAGCATTCGTTGCACCTCTAAACTTGAAAGCACCTACTTTTTGTAGGTTTTCACATTTAAAAAACAACTCATTATGAACAATAGAGTTTATTGCAGAAGAAGTCAACACGGGTGTATGGTGTACGAAGGACACTATCCTCTTATGAGCTGATACAATGTTGTCATATGTAGGAATCGGTTTATTCATGAAGTTGAAATGTTAACTTAGAAACAAACTGGAACTTTATTTCGATTCTTTTCTCTTATAGTAGGCTCTATACATTCGTTTCACCGTATCAAGTATATCATATTCAGAAGCATCTAGAAGGAATTCTTCTGGTTAATTGCAATAATCCATAAACTCAACTAGTTCTTCCCCTTTTAAACCAGTTAATTCACCCACATTTCTCTTATTAAATTTCGAATTAATGATTTCTATCTTTTCTTGTTCATCAAGAATTAGCTCTAGCTTCTTCAAACTTTTTTCTTCTTTGGACTTCATCGAGAAATTGATCCCTACTCTAACACTGCTCCACTCAACAGCCTCCTGTGTAGCAGCTCTATTAATATACTCGGTGGTCTGTTCAGCTGGAGATTTGGGGGGACGTGCATTCAGGATTTTTTGTTTGAATTGCTGATAGCTTCCCAGGCTCTGCACTGACACTCCTTCAATTAAATACATTTGTTTCCTAATTCGAATTGGATCTGAAAACAGATTGGAAGGCCAGAAAGTTGGTAAAGTAAAATGCGTATCGATATATCCTATAGCCGAGATAAGAAGAGAATCATTTCTTTTCATGTATATAGTAAAAAATCCCAGGCTGTCACTGGTAGTTCCAATACCCAGCCCGGGATTCAATATATGAGCATATCTTAATGGGGTACCATCATCGGTGTCTTTCAATTGAGATTTAACTGTGACCAGTGTATCTATATCTGAAGATTCCTGTCCAGCTATTTTTAGTGTTATAACACAGATTAAAGCACTTATAAATATAATTTTCCTCAACGAAGGCCTATCCTAAATTATTTTTAATATTTGAGCATTACCATAAAAATCTCTTTTAGACTCAACGATTACAATCCTTATTTCTTGTTCTTAACATATTTTTCAAACCAGGTATTCATCTCCCAGAGCATATGTAAGAGGGATTCCTGTGCCCTATAACCATGGCTCTCATTTGGTAACATTACCAGACGTGCCGTTCCTCCATTCCCCTTGAGAGCACTATAGAAACGTTCACTTTGTATGGGGAATGTACCTGAATTATTATCTGCCATTCCATGAATTAGTAAAATAGGTTCCTTAAGCTCATCTGCATGCATAAATGGAGACATGACATAGTATATTTCAGGGGCTTCCCAATATGTACGGGGTTCAGCTTGAAATCCAAATGGTGTTAAAGTTCTATTATAAGCTCCTGATCTGGCAATACCGGCAGCAAATAGATCTGTATGAGCCAACAAATTAGCGGTCATAAAAGCTCCATACGAATGTCCTCCCACACCAACCCTCTTAGGATCTGTCACACCCATTTCTGATGCCTTGTCGATGGCAGCTTCAGCATTGGCTACCAGCTGCTTAACAAAACTATCATTGGGCTCCTCATCTCCTTCACCAATAATCGGGAAACTTGTATTATTCAATACCGCATACCCTTGTGTTGCCATTACCAGGGCCGACATGGCACTAAGTCGTGTAAACGTATAAGGAGAACCACTCACCTGGCCGGCTGCAGTCGCACTTTTGTATTCCCTGGGATATGCCCATAAAACGGAAGGAAGTGGTCCATCCTCTTTTTTATATCCGGCAGGCAGATACAGGTCAAAACTCAATTGAACGCCATCTTCCCTTTCATATTTAACTACCTCTTTCTTTATATCTTTAAATTGCGGATAAGGGTGATGAAATTCTGTTATTTGAATAAGTTTATCTGATTTCAGATTCCTTATAAAATAATTTGGTGGCTCAGATGCTGATTGACGAGAGGTTAGCAACAAGTTCTTTTTTAAATCTATAATTTCATAGGGACTCTCATAATATGGCGCTTCAGACCTAAATAGTCGTTTCACCTTAAAGGTTTTAATATCAAATTCGTCCACAAAAGGCCTGTTTCCTTCTGGCGAAGCTCCCTGTCCAAATAAATAAAGTGATTTCCCTTTGTTCCCAAATTGCAAGACGTATTTTCCTGCCTCGTTTTGTACACTGGCAAAGTACCCTGGATTTTTGTAGCGATCTTCAGAAGAATACTCAAATAACTTCTTCAGACCCTTGCTGGAATTATCCGGATCCATCATGCTGACAAGGGTCTTTCTTGTCTTTCTCCACCCCTCATTCAAAATGGCGATATCATCATTGCCCCAGGAAATTCCTCGATACCGATACTGAGTTGCAGGACCTTCATTGGCTTCATTTGTAAAAGGAGCCTCCAGATAATAAATTCGGTCACGAA
Source organism: Bacteroidales bacterium (assembly GCA_033791445.1). Lineage (GTDB taxonomy): Bacteria > Bacteroidota > Bacteroidia > Bacteroidales > VadinHA17 > JANTGF01. The sequence continues at coordinate 22,970 of JASJGS010000121.1, forward strand.
ACTCAACTTCTTTCTTAGGATTACCTTCATCAAGTGCTTCAACCCAATATACACTGGCAGGTGCATCGCTGCGCCAGGTAAAACTTCTGGGACCGGGTTGAGCTGCATCAAATCCTTGTGGAATACTCTCCATAAGAGGAATTTTTGCCAGTATCTTTACAGGTGTGCCGTCTTTACTCCAAATTTCAACAGACTTTGGAAACCGGTAATAAGGAACCAGATATGAGAAGGGAGGAGTAATTGTTTGAACCATTAAATAGTTTCCATCGGGAGAAGGATTTACTGAAACAATGATTCCAGCCTTTCCAAATTTCTCCACTTCCCCATTAATTTCATATTTATACAGCTGGGATGTTCCGAAAAAGCTAAAAAGTTGTTCATCATAAGGAGTCTTCAACAGGTCCTGGTAAGTTCTAATTACTGATACCTCCCCCATTGTTTCCTGAACAACAGGGCCAGATGGGGCTTCAGATATTTCAGGAGCCTTGGCTCTTTTGGTAGGGAATCCACTAAAAACAATAGCTTTACTATCTGGCATCCAGGTGCAAACACTACCTCTGAAAATACCATTTATATTAGTTTTAGAAACTACTTTTGCCTGAAGTGTGGCAACATCAATAATCCATAGTGAAATTCCAGCTGTTTCTGTGCTTAAAAACGATATGTAATTCCCGTCAGGTGACCAGCGTACACTTGTTGCTTTAAGGTTTGCAGGCAAACCCTGAACAGCAGATTCTTTTAAAGTTTCAACATCTTTTACAACAATACCAGTAAAATATGAAAATCGACTGGGACCATTGGTTTTAGGATCGATTCGAAGACCGCCAATCCGAAGCTCCTTCCTTGAAACATCTTCTATTGAAGGATTACTAGGACGACTCAATATAACTAATCGATCATTTTGTGGAGACATAGTAATAGTTGGCATCACAGGTGCATTCACAATGTCTATCATTTCCTGCGGAGGAGTCTGATATTTAAAATCAGACTGAGCGGCCCCAAACAAAGGGATTAGACAAAAAATGACTCCAGCAAAAAGTGCAGATTTCATAAACATAGATTTTTTCATTGCGATAGGTTTAATTGAAACTAGATTAATAAAATACCAAAAAATACCGTGCTTAAAGATAATAAAACAAAGATATCTTCTTTTATTTCAGAAATTGTTAATAATATATAAATTCCATATAACTTTGCTCGTAATAATTTGAAACAAATGTACAAGAAACTACAAAAAGTAATTGAAGAAGCCTGGAACAATCAGGACTTATTAAAGGAATCAGACAGCAGGGAAGCAATTGATGAGGTTATTGAACTGATTGATAAAGGTGAAGTTAGAGTAGCTCAGAAAGTAGAGGGGAGATGGATTGTAAACGAATGGGTTAAAAAAGCTGTGTTGTTATATTTTCCTATACAAAGGACTACTGTGATGAAAGTTGGTCCTCTTGAATTTCATGACAAAATAAAACTAAAAACCGGTTTTAAAGAAAAAGGAATCCGTGTTGTTCCTCTTGCTCATGCCAGGTATGGAGCATATATAGCCCCAGGTGTCGTAATGATGCCTTCCTATATTAACATTGGTGCCTATGTTGATGAAAGGACAATGGTTGATACCTGGGCAACTGTTGGTTCCTGCGCTCAGGTTGGGAAGAATGTTCATTTAAGTGGAGGTGTTGGTATTGGAGGTGTATTAGAACCAATTCAGGCTGCTCCAGTAATAATTGAAGATGACTGTTTTATAGGCTCACGGTGCATTATTGTGGAAGGTGCAAGGATTGAAAAAGAGGCAGTACTCGGAGCAAATGTAGTTATTACAAACTCTACCAGAGTTATTGATGTTTCAGAGGATGAACCTAAGGAATATAGAGGTTTGGTTCCTGCACGATCTGTTGTTATTCCCGGTTCATATTCCAAAAAATTCAAGGCTGGAGAATATCAGGTCCCTTGTGCTTTGATAATTGGTAAAAGAAAAGCCTCCACAGATTTGAAAACCTCCTTAAATGAGGCTTTAAGGGAATACAATGTAACCGTTTAATGGAACTTCGAAAACTTTGTTAATGCAAAAAATAAACCTTACAGCAATTATTACCACTTTCAATGAAGAACATAATATTGAAGATGTAATAAAATCTGTTGAATTTGCCAATGAAATTCTAGTGGTTGATTCTTTTAGTACAGATAATACCACCCAGATTGCAAAGTCAATGGGTGCAACGGTGATTGAACATGAGTATATAAATGGAGCAACACAAAAAAACTGGATTATTCCCCAGGCTAGAAATCCATGGATAATATTACTCGATGCAGATGAAAGAATTACTGACAAGCTTAGAACTGAAATAACCGAAATTCTAAAAACTGATCCTAAAGATTCTGGATTCTGGATTTATCGGACATTTCACTTCATGGGTAAACTAATAAAGCATAGTGGATGGCAAAACGATAAGGTTATTCGACTTTTCAAAAGAGATTTGTGCCGTTATAACAATTTAAATGTACATGAGGAAATCGTAACTGAAGGACCGGTTGGTTTTCTAAAAAACAAAATTGAACACAACTCATACCGGTCAATGGATGAGTATATTTCTAAAATTAATAGGTATGCAAGCCTACAGGCCATTGATTATGACTCCAGAGTAAAAAGAATTACCATTTATCATTTAGTCTTAAAACCATTTTATCGCTTTCTAAAACATTATCTTATCCAGGCTGGTTTTATGGATGGATTTCCCGGTTTTACTATTTCAGTAGTTTCTGCCTATGCTGTAAGAATGCGCTATATAAAATTGTGGATGCGAAGAAAAGGAGTCAATTAAAATGCAAAATGAAATTGACAAGGCACTTTTAAATTTACGCGAAGGCAAAATTATCCTCTACCCGACCGATACAATATGGGGTATCGGCTGTGATGCTACAAACCCAGAGGCAGTTGATAAAGTTTATAGTATAAAGCAACGAGCAGATCAAAAAAGCATGCTTGTTCTAGTGGATAGTCCATACATGATGAGCAGTTATGTGAAAATAGTTCCATCCATCGCCTGGGAACTATTAGAGTCGTCAGATGAGCCTTTAACCATTATCTATCCTGGGGCAAAGAATCTTGCTCATAACCTTATAAATCAAGATGGGTCAATTGGAATCAGGATTTGCAATACTGCCTTTTGTCAAAAGTTAATTTCCAGATTCCGAAAGCCAATCGTTTCTACATCGGCCAACATTTCTGGCAAACCTCATCCAAAATCATTTAGTGATATTGAAGAAACTATTCACGATGAAGTTGATTATGTTGTAGATTGGGAACAGAATATTTACGAAATAAAAAAGCCTTCACCCATTATTAAGTTGGGTGTAAATAATGAAATTCAAATAATAAGATCGTAAAAAAAGTTGCACCTAAATGATATTATGATGCAACTTCATGGGAATATTTTATAAATATTAATCCTAATCTACATTGCGGACTTTGCCTGAGCCGCTTACTCTAGCATCAATCTGAGCATTGCCTTTATAATATACATCTCCACTTCCTGAAACACTGGCATTAAGCTTTGATTCTGCCCAAACTTTAGCCCCACCTGAACCACTAATTCTGATACTAGCTTCATCAACTGCTAAACCAATTCCATCATAATCACCGGAACCACTAATGGAAATTTCCAAAGAGTTTGCCTTCTTTGAACCAGCAATTTGAATATTTCCAGAACCAGAAATTCTTGCTTCCAATTCAGTAGCTGATAGATCACTTAGCTTAATATTTCCACTTCCACTTACGGCCATTGAAAATTCAGATCCTTCAATGGCTGAGTTCCCAGCCACATTTCCAGAACCTGAAACACTTATACCATCCCAATCGGGTGAGGTAACATAAACCTTCACCTTCTTAGTCTTCGACCAGGATGACCATTTTGAATCATATTTGATCTTCAAATTACCATTAGAAACTTCCGTTTCAATATTGTCCAGTGTATTTGCATCTCCCTCCAGTATAACTTCCGTTTTACTTCCCTGGGTTATATACACATCTGCTGAAATTGACAGACTTAATGAACTAAAAGAACTAACTTTTCGGTTTTCTTTCTTTTCTGAAGCAGCAAATGAACTGATGCTTACTAAAGAAAAAGCAATGAGCATTGATGCAAGAATAATTTTTGATTTCATTTCTAGTTATGTTATAAGTTTTTCAATAGAAAATCACCTTCCAGAGATGAAAGGTTTATATAAGGACGAAAGAATTTGCCCATTGTTGCATGGATCAAAAACTATTATAAAATATTTAATTCGGAAATTAAAGTGGTAATAGACCATCAGGAATTGTCATAGATATTATTTTGGCCTCATGGTTAATGTCAAGGATAAGCTCATCATTTGCTGGAATCATTATTTCACTTTCCATATAGCTTATAATGAAAAGAGGATTGCCAGGAATCTCACGAATTTCTTTAACATATCCCAGACTCAAATTATCCTCCGATCTGAGTTGATATCCAATTAGTGAAACACTACTTTGACTGGAATGATTCTCTTTCTCTAGCTCAGCAACTGGCAGAAATACATCCTTACCGATAAAACCAACAGCTTCATTCTTTGAATTTATTTCATCAATTTTTAATAGGAAAGAGGAGATATTGTACTCTTCCATTTCTTCAATAAAAAAAGGAACCAGTATCCCATCCATTAATAAGAATACTGATTCCAATATTTCTAATTTCTCTTGATACTGGAGATTGACCTTTAGTACAATCTGCCCACCATAGCCATGAGTTTTGACTAAAGTACCCAAGAGAAAACAATCCTCTATGGTCATAAAAAAAGAAAATATGATTATGCCTTATGACTGAAAAAATAAAGGGAAAAATTACTTTTTCTCTTCAGCTTTCTTGTCTTCCTTTTTCTCTTCAGCTTTTTTGTCTTCCTTTTTCTCCTCAACCTTTTCCTCAGCAACTTCTGCTTTTACCTCTTCTACCACTTCAGCCTCCTCGGTTACTTCAGGTTTTTCAACCTCTGTTTCTACTAAAGTTTCTTCAACAGCTGTTTCGGCTGCAGCTTCAGTTACAGCTTCAACTACTTCAGCCTCCACTTTAACTTCCTCAGTTACTTCAGGTTTCTCAACCTCTGTCTCTACTACAGTTTCTTCAACAGTTGTTTCGGCTGCTGGTTCAGTTGCAGCTTCAACGGCAACTTCCTCTTCTACAACTTCCTCTGGTTCAGAAGCTTTCTTTTCAGCTAATTCTGCTTCTTCAGCAAGTGCAGACTGCCTCTTGGCTATTTCTTCAGCTCTTGCTTCATTGATCTTGGTTTCAGCTTCAAAGATTTCTTTTTCAGCATCCTTCTGAGCTGATAGGAGTTGATCTATTTTGGCCTGAACCTTTCCTTCTTTCTCCTTAAGCCATGTCTGAAACCGATTTTCAGCCTCCTCCTCAGAGAAGGCTCCTTTTTTTACACCATTTAATAGGTGATTCTTAAATATAACTCCTTTAAATGAAAGGATAGCTCTACAGGTATCTGTAGGTTGAGCGCCATTTTGTAGCCAATTTAGTGCACTATCAAAATCCAATTCAATAGTGGCAGGATTTGTATTTGGATCATATATTCCAATCCTTTCAATAAATCTGCCATCCCGTGGCGCCCTGCTATCAGCAATCACAATATGATAGAAAGGTTTTCTTTTCCTACCCTGTCTTGTTAGTCTGATTTTTGCTGGCATTTTTTACGCTTTAAATTTAACCTGTGTTTTTTAAAATTTGGTCTGCAAAGGTACAATTAAATTGCTTTATTAAAAATATTTTTAAATTAATAATCTAAATACAACCAATTTGAAATGACAAGATCCATTCTTGCTTATTAAATATTGATAGTCAGTATGCTTGGAATTCACAATTTTAAATTTTACATAACTTATTAACATAAGACTATTTTACCTAGCTTTTAATTAACTTTAAAACCTGATTAATTCAATCAGTAATTATTATACTAAATTCATTATCTGCATATTAAAATCGTGAATCCATTTACTCATTTACATGTTCATACCCAGTATTCAATTTTGGACGGTGCTTCAAGCGTTCCCCTCTTATTAAAGAAGGCTAAAGAAAATAACATGACTGCAGTTGCCATAACAGACCATGGTAACCTTTTTGGAGCAAAACATTTTTATGATACCGCCCGAGCAAACGGAATAAAACCAATTATCGGATGTGAAGTCTATGTTTCAAGGAACAGTCGATTAGCAAAAGCTGAAAAATCAGACCGAGGAGGAAACCATCTTATATTGCTGGCAAAAAATAAATTAGGATATCAAAACTTATCCAAACTGGTTAGCATGGCCTGGATTGAAGGCCATTATTACAAACCCAGAATTGATAAAGCTCTTCTTGAAAAATACTCTGAAGGAATCATTGCATCTTCAGCCTGTTTAGGTGGAGAAGTTCCTCAGGCTTTCTTAAATAATGATGAAGCTGCTGCTGAAGAGTCTGTTTTATGGTTCAAACAACTCTTTGGAGAAGATTATTACCTGGAGCTTCAACGTCATAAAACGGGAGATCCTGAAATTGATAGTGATACATTCACCAAGCAAGAGAAGGTAAACAATAAGCTCATCCAAATTGCAAAAAAACATAATATCAAAATCATTGCTACCAACGATGTTCATTTTATAAATGAAGAAGACGCAGAGGCACATGACAGGCTTATATGTTTGAATACGGGGAAAGATCTTGATGACCCCAACCGATTAAGATATACACAACAGGAATGGTTTAAATCCCAGGAAGAGATGAATGAACTTTTCTCAGACATTCCCGTAGCTCTTGAAAATACAATGGAGGTGGCCGCAAAAGTATCAGATTACGAATTGGACAGGACACCTATAATGCCTGATTTTCCGATTCCTGATAATTTTAAAGATGCAGATGAATATCTCCGTCATATATCATTTGAGGGGGCAAAAGAAAGATACGAAACTATAACCGATGAAATCAAAGAAAGAATCGAATTCGAATTATCGGTTATAAAAAATATGGGTTACCCCGGATACTTTCTTATCGTACATGAAGTATTGAAAGCTGCGAGGGAAATGGGTGTATCTGTAGGTCCGGGACGTGGTTCTGCTGCTGGATCTGTGGTTGCCTACAGCCTGCGAATAATTGATATTGATCCTTTGAAATATGGACTCCTGTTTGAAAGGTTTTTAAATCCTGATCGAATTAGTCTTCCTGATATTGATATTGATTTTGATGAAGATGGCCGTGACGATGTATTAAAATGGGTAGTTAACAGGTATGGGAAGGAAAGAGTAGCCCATATAATTACCTTTGGAACTATGGCTGCAAAAATGGCCATCAGAGATATTGCAAGAGTTCAAAAGCTCCCTTTACCTGAAGCAGACAGGCTTGCCAAACTTGTTCCCGAAAGACCCAAGGTCACTCTTGCTGATGCCTACAAAGAGGTAAAAGAGCTCAGAGAAGCAAAAGATTCTGATAACCCTCTGATTTCCCAAACCTTAAAATATGCCCAGATATTGGAGGGCTCAAAACGACATACCGGCGTGCATGCCTGTGGTATAATTATTGGGAAATCTGATCTAATAGACCATATTCCATTATGCACATCAAAGGATTCAGACTTAATGGTAACCCAATTTGATGGAGATTATGTGGAAAGCGTAGGAATGTTAAAGATGGACTTCCTCGGCCTAAAGACATTGTCAAAAATCAGGGATGCTGTGGAAAATATAAAAGAGTCAAAAGGCATTGACCTGGACATTGAATCCATTCCATTAGACGATCCTAAGACTTTTGAATTATTTAGTAATGGGGAAACGACGGCATTGTTCCAGTTTGAGTCTGATGGAATGAAAAAGCACTTGAAGGAGCTTAAGCCAAACAGGTTTGAAGACCTGATTGCCATGAATGCTCTTTATCGCCCCGGACCTATGGATTATATTCCAAAATTCATCAGCCGCAAGCATGGTAAATCAAAAATCCAGTATGACTTGCCTGTAATGGAAGAGTACCTGAAGGACACTTACGGTATTACAGTTTACCAGGAACAGGTGATGCAGCTTTCAATGGCTATGGCTGATTTTACCAGAGGTGAGGCAGATTCCCTGAGGAAGGCCATGGGAAAGAAAAAGAAGAAAGAGATGGATAAACTCAAGGAGAAATTCCTTGAAGGATCAGCTAAAAATAATATAGATAAAAAAATAGCAGAGCAGGTTTGGCATGATTGGGAAGCATTTGCCCAATATGCTTTCAATAAATCCCATTCCACCTCCTATGCATATGTTGCATATCGTACTGCCTATTTGAAAGCTCATTATCCATCAGAATATATGGCAGCTGTATTAAGCAGGGAGATAAAAGACATCAAAAAAATCACCCAATATATGGATGAGTCGAAGCGGATGGGCATATCTGTACTCGGACCTGATGTAAACGAAAGTAATATCAAATTTACTGTGAATAAAGAGGGAAACATCCGGTTTGGACTTGGTGCTATAAAAGGAGTAGGGAAAAATGCTGCTGCAGAGATAGTAAAAGAAAGAAAACAAAATGGGCCATTCACAGACATTTTTGATTTTGTTGAACGGGTTGATCTGTACTCGGTAAACAAGAAAAACCTTGAAGCATTAGCTATTTCAGGATCTTTCGACAACTTCGAAAACATAAAAAGAGAACAATATTTTGCAGAAACCAACTCTGGTTCAACCTTTACTGAAGATCTAATACGATATGGCAATCGAGTAAGTCAGGAAAAAAATACTACCCAACAATCTCTTTTTGGTGAAGCTGAAAATTTTGAATTTGCCAAACCTGCAGCACCCATAGTACAAGAATGGTCAAAAGTTGATAAGCTTAAAAAAGAAAAGGAATTGGTGGGCGTATATATTTCTGCGCACCCATTGGATGATTTCAAATTTGAAATAAACTCATTTAGTAATGTTACTCTGAATGAACTGGATGATCTGAAATCTCAGTTAGGCAAAGATCTCTCGATATGCGGAATTGTTTCAGAATTCAAAACAGGCATGTCAAAGAATGGGAAGCCCTACGGATTTTTAACAATACAGGATTATAGAGAGTCTTTTAGAATTGCTCTATTTAATTCAGATTTCTTAAAATATCAACAATATTTTAAGGAGGGATTGTCATTGCTCATTAAAGGAAAGGTTGAGGCTTCCTATTACAGGGAAGGTGAACATGAATTTAAAGTAAAAAGTGTTCATCTATTGACGGAAGCTCGTGATGAGTTTGTGAAGTCTGTTCAACTTAGCCTTCCTGTTTCAATTATCACACCTGAATTCGTTAATGAACTGGAAAAAGTTTCATCTACCAAGGGGAATATTTTATTCAAATTTAATATCTTTGACCCGGGTGAAAAACTTAGTATTAATTTATTCTCCCGAACAAAGAGGATAAAAATCTCTGATCGGTTTTTAGATTTTATTGATCATCAACCCGGAGTTGAAATTTCAGTAAAGTAGTCGAAAAGGGTTTAAAAAATAGTATTTATCTTAAATTATTAATTATTATGAGTGTAGAAGCTACCGATGCCAATTTTGAGGAGTTAGTTCTCAAGTCTGATAAGCCTGTAATAGTAGATTTCTGGGCAGAATGGTGCGGACCATGTAGAATGGTTGGCCCCCTCCTTTCTGAATTGTCTGATGATTTTGAAGGTAAGGCAGTTATTGCCAAATTAGATGTTGACAGTAACCCCAACGTTACTATGAAATATGGAATCAGGAATATTCCAACAGTTTTGTATTTTAAAGATGGGGAAGTAGTTGACAAGCAGGTTGGAGCAGTACCAAAAACACAATTTCAATCAAAACTTGAAGCAATACTTTAATTACTAGGAAAAAAGGAGTTAAAGGCATGGGGTTACCTATGCCTTTTTTTATGAATAAAGAACTTAATACTATTAATATGTATCGCTTGAGAGTTTCTGTCTTCTGTAGTTCCAGCAGTTTGGTTTCACAAAAATTTATCGATGAAAGTGTTGAACTTGCTAAAAGCCTTGTTAATGAAAACCATTTGGTTCAATATGGTGGTGGAGCTGTTGGGTTAATGGGACATCTTTCAAAAACAGTTTTATTCTTAAATGGCAACATACGTGGTTTTATACCACAGTTTATGATTGATGAAGGATGGAATAATGTCGATGTAAAAGACATGGTTGTTGTCAAAGACATGCAAGATCGTAAAAGAGAAATCATGATGGAAACCGATGCTATTGTTTCGCTTGCCGGAGGTTATGGGACATTAGAGGAACTTACCGAGGCCATAACCTTAAAGCAACTTGGTTTAATAGATATCCCAATTATTATTGTTAATACCGATGGGTTTTACAATCCTTTATTGAAGATGTTTGAAAAGATGAAACAGGAGAACTTCATAAGGCCAGCCCATTGCGATATATGGCAAACTGTCAATAGAGCTATAGATGTTGTCCCTGCTCTACTTAACGCTCCAGCCTGGGATGCGGAGAATGCAAGAAATTCTGCAGCTATTTAATCGACCATATAAATAATCCAGGAATACTTAAATGGATCTGCAGATGATTCTTTTGTGGATATTTATTCTGGTATGATTGACTATAATGTATTGCCAAGGAAAGAACTTTTTATCCAGGATGGATTGCATATGTCCGGTGAAGGATATAGCCTTTTGCCCAAGGTTTTAAAACCCCACCTGGAGGAATGAAATTATTTATTATAAATTTTTAAATCAGATTGCCATGTGCGGTACATTTGATTGGATTCCATTTCCAAGCTGGGAGCCACAATCCCCTTTGTAATCTCCTGTTCTCCAGTAAACACCCTTGCCTCATCCCATAAATCAGATTTGATAAGGCTGTTTAGAGTTTTTGCACCCCCCTCCACAAAAACAGAAACAATCTCCTGCTCAAATAAGTAGTTCATAATCTGAGGCCAGATGGATACATTAAAATCAATCACTTTTGTTCCAATAGCACTGGCCTTATTCCCCAGTTGAGCAGTAAACAATATTACCCGTGATGGATCTTTAAACACTTTGTATTCTGGTTTTAATCTCAATGTACGGTCAATTATCAAACGTATGGGTGATGTACCTGCCCAATTCCTTACATCCAAAGCTGGATCATCAACTTCAACAGTATTTGTTCCCACAAGAATTGAATGTTCTTCTGAGCGCCACTTATGAACCAGCATACGTTCGTTAGGTCCGGTAATCCAATTTGGGCCCGTTTTATCATTTTTATCTCTGGAAATATCTATGAATCCATCAGAAGATTGCGCCCACTTAAGAATTATATAGGGCCTCTTTTTTTCATGGAAGGTAAAAAACCTTTTGTTTAGCAATCTGCTCTCTTCTTCCAAAACACCAACCTCTACCTTACATCCCTCTTTTTTTAATTTCTCAATTCCTTTTCCGGCAGATTTGGAGCTGGTATCAATGGCAGCAATAACTATCCTTCGAATACCTGAGCGAATTATCAAGTCTGTACATGGTGGTGTTTTCCCACTGTGAGAACAGGGTTCCAGGTTAACATATAAGGTGCTTTTTCTAAGAAAATCCTTCTCCTTTACCGAACGAATAGCGTTTACCTCTGCATGATTCTCCCCAAATTTTTGATGGTAACCCTCTCCAATTATTCTATCATTGTAGGTAACAACCGAACCCACCAAAGGGTTTGAGAGCGTATTTCCCAGACCTTTTCCGGCAAGGTGTAAACACCTTTTCATAAAATGTGTATGATTTAAAATCAGGGAACGTTCCATCTTAAAAAAGCAAACAATAATTAGTAAATTTGACTACCAAAGAATTAATATCATTTGGATGACAATAAAAGACATTCATCAGCAAATCCTATCAAGTTTAAATAACTTATACCCTGAAAAGGAAGTCAAAAACTTCTCATACTTGATACTAAATTCCATTTTTAATTATTCCAGGTATCAAATACATGAGAATTTTGAGAAGCCAGTCAATGAAAGTCAATATGCCAAAATTAAGAATATTGTTGAGGAGTTAAAAATATATAAGCCAATCCAATACATATTTAAGAAAACAGAATTTTACAATTGTATGCTAAGTGTCACAGAGGATGTTCTTATCCCTCGTCCTGAAACGGAAGAACTTGTTGATTGGATTATTCAGGATCAACCCAAAGAAGGAAGTTATATACTTGATATAGGTACCGGAAGTGGATGTATTGCCATTTCCCTGGCAAAAAACCTTCCACATTCAAGAGTATCGGCTATGGATATTTCTCAGAAAGCAATAAAAATAGCCAGTTCCAATGCTGTTGAAAATAGCACAGAAATCAATCTTTTTCAAGGCGATATATTTAATTTGCCTAAAGAAATTAAAACCAATCAGTTCGATATCATTGTTAGCAACCCTCCCTATGTCAGAGAAAGTGAGAAAGCATTGATGAAGCCTAATGTATTAGACTGGGAACCTGAAATTTCCCTATTTGTGCCGGATGAAGACCCACTGATTTTTTATAAAGAAATAATAAGGATGGCTTCTAAATCCCTAATCAGCAATGGCCAAATATTCCTTGAGATAAATGAAGTTTTCCCTGAGGAAATAAAGAATATTTTAGCCAAGTATAAATTTGCATCCATTGAAATCAGAAAAGATATTTCAGGGAAATCCAGGATGGTAAAAGCAGTTAAAAAATAAAATCATTCGTTTGTTCAATGGGAAAAAATAAAAACAAGCAGCCAAAAAAACTAGAGCAATATTTGAATAAAGCAAAGAATCTTTGTTCAAAACAAGAGAAATGCAGATCGGAGATATTAAAGAAGCTTGATGAATGGGATGCTTCTGAGGAATATCATGAAAGAATAATCGAAATCCTTTTAGATGAGAAATACATCGATGAGGTAAGATATTCATCAAGTTTTGTAAGGTCAAAATTCAGACAGAATAAATGGGGAAGAATTAAGCTAAAGTACGCCTTACAACAAAAGAACATACCCCAGGAAATAATTCAGGAAGTAATTTATAATGAAATTCCAGAAGAAGCATATGAAGAATGTCTTCACCAATTGCTTGTTAATAAAAACCTGGGCCTAAAAGGGGACCACAAAATGAAGAAGCTTTCAAAAATGATTTCTTTTGGCACCAATAAAGGCTTTGAATATGAAATTGTTAAGAGTTTCTCAGAAAACATCCTTTCTAAATAGGAGAAATAAGAATTCACGACCATTTAACATTGAAAACTTTACTTGTAAGAGTCTGTAAATTCGTGGCATATTCTGTACTTTTGTATGAATTACTAAAATAGAATTGAATATATGGTATCACAGGAACAATTAAAAGATATTGAAAAGCGTCGGGATGCGCTGAGGAGGTATCTTTGACATCGAACAAAAAGAATTATTTGTAAAAGGAGAAGAAATCAAAACTCAGGCTGAAGATTTTTGGAATGACCCAAAAGCTGCCGAAGAACAACTTAAGGTAGTCTCAAAAACTAAAGTCTGGCTAAATGCATATAACAATATACAAACTGCCCTGGACGACCTGGGAGTAATATATGATTTTGTAAAAGAGGGAGAGGCTACAGAAGAGGAATTAGACCAACAATTTAATACAACCCTTAAATTAATCGAAAACCTCGAGCTTAAAAACATGCTTAGAATGGAGGAAGACTCCTTCGGCGCAATTGTGAAAATAAATTCGGGAGCAGGTGGCACTGAAAGCCTGGATTGGGCTGAAATGCTTATGAGAATGTACATTCGGTGGGGAGAAAGAAACAATTATAAGGTGCGGGAAATTGATTACCAGCCAGGGGATGAAGCAGGCGTTAAATCCGTCACAATAGAATTAACGGGTGAGTTCGCCTACGGCTATTTAAAAAGTGAGAACGGGGTCCATCGTCTGGTTCGAATTTCGCCATTTAATGCTCAGGGAAAACGTCAAACAACATTTGCATCGGTTTTTGTATCGCCTGTCGTAGATGAAACAATTAATATAGAGATCAACCCTGCTGACATTAGTTGGGAAACATATAGATCAAGTGGTGCGGGCGGGCAAAATGTAAATAAAGTTGAAACCGCTGTGCGACTCCGCCATGCTCCTACCGGGATTGTAATTGAAAACCAGGAAACACGTTCACAGCATAAAAATAAAGACAACGCTATGCGCTTGCTCAGGTCTCATCTTTATGAACTTGAATTACGAAAGAAACTTGATGAGCAAGCAAAATTAGAAGGGGAAAAGTTGAAAATTGAGTGGGGCTCTCAAATCCGATCTTATGTTCTTCACCCCTATAAAATGGTTAAAGATTTACGAACAAATCACGAAACATCAAATACCCAGGCAGTACTTGATGGAGATTTGAATGATTTTATAAAATCATACCTGATGGAATTCGGTGGAAAACTCTAATTCTTAATTCAAGTTATATCAATAATGTATAAAATTTATCACAATCCTAGATGCAGGAAAAGCCGGGAGGGGCTTGCTTATTTACAGGGGAAAACCAATGATTTTCAAGTCCGTGAATATTTGAAAGAACCTTTTACTGTTGATGAATTAAATCAAATCATATTAAAAACCGGAATGAAACCCTTCGATTTTGTACGGAAACAAGAAGATCTATACAAAAAAGAATTCAAAGGGAAGGACTTTTCCGATGCACAATGGATCGATATTTTGGTAGCAAACCCAAAACTAATTGAGAGACCCATTGTAGAGAGCGCCAAATTAGCCGTATTGGCCCAGCCACCTGAAAATATTAATGAAATCATATAATCAAGCCAATAATAACCACAATTTAAAATTTACTGAAATGAAAGTACGTATTGAACATGACACTATGGGAGATGTAGAGGTGCCCGCTGATAAATATTGGGGAGCACAAACTCAAAGATCAAAAGACAACTTTAAGATTGGCAATGGTACTATGCCCATTGAAATTATCAAAGCTTTTGGAGTTCTTAAGAAAGCTGCGGCAATGGCCAATATGGAACTGGGGGTTTTAGCAGGAGATAAGGCGAAAATTATAATGCAAGTTTGTGATGAAGTTATTGATGGAAAGTTGGATGACAATTTTCCACTTGTTATTTGGCAAACTGGTTCTGGAACTCAAAGCAACATGAATGTAAATGAAGTAGTTTCAAACAGAGCTCATGTTGTACTTGGTGGAAAATTAGGAGAGGGCCAAAATTTCATTCATCCAAATGACGATGTGAATAAATCACAATCATCAAACGACACCTTTCCAACTGCGATGCATATTGCCGGTTATGAAATGCTTACAAAAGTTACTATTCCGGGAGTAGAAAAATTAAGAAACACATTAGCTAAAAAAGCCGAGGAATATAAAAATATTGTAAAAACGGGTCGTACTCACTTAATGGATGCAACTCCTTTGACACTTGGGCAGGAGTTTTCTGCTTATGTATCGCAATTGGATCACGGTTTAAAGGCCCTCATAGCTACCCTTGATCATCTGTTGGAACTTGCTTTAGGAGGAACTGCTGTTGGAACAGGATTAAATACCCCAAAAGGATATGATGTATTGGTTGCAGAAAAAATTGCCGAGATTACCGGAAATCCTTTTATTACTGCTGAAAACAAATTTGAATCTCTTGCCGCTCATGATGCAATAGTTGAAACTTCCGGGGCATTAAAAACCCTGGCTGTGAGCCTAATGAAAATTGGAAATGACACTCGTTTATTGGGATCCGGACCTAGATGTGGAATTGGAGAAATAAACCTACCGGCCAATGAGCCTGGTTCTTCAATTATGCCCGGCAAAGTAAATCCTACACAAAATGAAGCACTAACCATGGTCTGTGCTCAGGTAATTGGAAACGACACAGCTATTTCTATTGGTGGCATGCAGGGGCATTTTCAGTTAAATGTATTTAAACCTGTTATGATTTCTAATCTGCTTGAGTCAGCTAGGTTATTGGGAGATGCATGCGTATCGTTCAATGACAATTGCGCTGTGGGTATAGAACCAAACTTAGTAAACATCAAGAAGAATCTTGAGAATTCATTGATGCTTGTAACGGCACTAAATACCCATATCGGATATGAAAATGCAGCAAAAATTGCAAAGAAAGCACATGCCGAAGGCACCACTTTAAAGGAAACAGCGCTTGCTCTTGACCTGGTAACTGAAGAGCAGTTTGATGAATGGGTCGATCCATCAAAAATGATTGGTTCATTGTAATTACGCACAACAAAACACTTTCCTCCCCTGTTTTATTATAGTATGGGGAGGGATTTTCATTTTACCAGCTTATAAGATGAATTGTAACCCCAGTATTGAATTATTGGCTTCATTCATTTAATTTTTTCTACTTTTGACTTTATAATTTACCTAGAAATGACCAATATGAAGAAAATAATTTTCTTTTTAGCCTTATTGCTGACGTCTATTTTCGCGAATGCTCAAAGCAATTATTTAAATCTGTCAATGGGTGCAACAATTCCATTAGGCGATTTTAAAAGTACTGAAGATGCATCCACCACAGGATATGCTGGTACTGGCTTTGCCCTTAACGTTGAAGGAAAGTATTTTTTCATTGATTATCTTGGTGTAGCTGGTACAATAAATTACGGAACCAATTCTACGGATGAAGATGCGCTGGAGGCAAGTTGGCTTGAATATGTTAAGAATTTATATCCTGATTATATTATTCCCCCAGATGCAAATGTCCAATTTAATACCTCCTTATGGAATACTGTCAGCATTCTGGTAGGACCTGTACTCTCCTTCCCATTCTCACGAATAAGTTTTGAGCTAAAGGCTCAAGCGGGTGTCAGTTTTATTACTCCGCCTAAAAGGGAATTATATATTACCTATACCAATAATGAGATTTACAACAATTCTGGAGGACACAACACTGCCTTTGGGTACACTCTTGGGGCTGCTTTTGTTTTCCAGGCCAATGAGAATTATGGCCTTAGAATAGCTGCTGACTATTTTGGAAGTAAAGCTAAATTAGACCTTGAATCAAGTGTTGATGATGGGATGGGTGGATCTGAAATAGTTTCTGAAGTTTGGGAAGTTCCAGTAACTACTATAAACGCAACCGTGGGTATTGTCTACTTTTTTTAGAAACCTATCCGGTAAGAAGCTTTCAGGAATATAACATCGTTATTACTTCGAGTTCCCAACACAGGATCGTCAAAGTTGTCACTGTTGTAAATTAGGTATAAGGCACCAAATGGGGGCTGAAATCGCCATCCAAACATTCCATAGAAGTAAATCATATCATTACTGGTATTGTTCTGTGCAAAAACCCTGATCCACAAATCGTTTGTAAAATTGTAATCAATAGATACTATATTTATTAGGGTTGAACTTGAAGTTGGATCCGGGTAGTATTTCAATAAATTAAGTGAGTAGGTCAATGACAATTTCTTGAATAACTTTACGCTGGCATCTGCCTGAAACCAATCGAAATCCCTATCAAAATTAACTCCCCGATTGTAAGCAACACTGGCCGAAGTCCACTCATCAGTATTGTACCCTACAACAGCTCCATACCTATGATTATAGTACTTCTTCTCATACAGCTTATATTCATTGTTGTAGGAAAAGTCAAAACTAAATCGGTTTTTAAGATACAACCTGACTCTTTGTGTAAGATACCAGCTTCTTAAAACATTCTCGGTACTCCAAAAGATATTGTTATACGCACCCACATTAAGGTATTTCAGTGCACCATCAAACCACCATCTATATGTTATATCACTATCCAGTTCTTTCATATCATCGTCTCTTAGAAAGCCGGTTTGATTTACATTATCTTTAAAATTCTTTCCAGTGTATGAATATCGGACATGATAGTGATAGATATTGCTTTCTTTGGCTACGCGAATAAAATAGGAGCTTGAAGGAATAGTATTCCCGGGAAAACTTGTAACCCATTGTCCTGTAACCTTCCAGGTTTTGGCAAGGTTAAGCATAAAGTCCAAACTGGCTGAGGAAGTATAATTCCCTTCCCATTTTTTATCAACATAGGTAAATCCAATACTTGATGAATTCAAAATATCTTTCTTTACTCTTATGGCCGTGTAATTGGCAGAGGGAATATGGATGGTTGTATCGGCTTCTACAATAGAATCAGGTTTTGTTTGTGAATCCATTGCATAAAAGCTGATGTCTTTAATCTTTCCATTAATCTTACCTCCATAATGAACATCACCTATACGTCTTGAGTAAAATGTTTTTATTCGGGTTTTAAACAACTCATTACCTTCCATAAAAAACAATCTTTTTTCCGGGAAACTCAGCTCCCACCGTGTCATGTTGATTTGCTCCTGATCTCCCTCTACCGTAGCAAAATCAGGATTATAGGTAAGGTGAGAAACCACATTTGATGATATATTCACATGAGCATCAATTCCCGCTTGCGGAACAAATTTACCATGAATACCGGTTTCATCACTATCTTCATATCGAAGTGTCAGATATGGGGTAAATTCAACAATTTTCTTTTTAGATGGAAGCTTGAGGCCGGTTAATACACCCCCCTGGGAAATTCGGAAATCATCACTAAGTTCTCCCGACCAATACGATGTTTCAAAGTTTGAGCGAATGACCCTGCCAAAATTAATCCCCCAGTCTGAAATTTTCTTATTATAAGTAATAGATTGAAATGGAATTGCAAACTCGGCCGACCAGCCTTCAGGGGTCTTTACAGCTGCTGACTCCCAAACAGCATCCCAATTCAAATCCAGGTTTCTGCCATCATCAGCTACTCTCATATCAATTTGCACTCCAAGGGGATTTACAAAAAAGCCAAAAGCACTACGTTTATCACGATAGGTATCTAATAGTATTACCACCAGGTCATCATCTTTTGAAAGCAAATCCCTCGTTTGAACCTTCCCCACAATTTGGGAAGGATCTCGTGTGTAACATTTTACTCCAAAATAAACTTTCTCTGTATCATAAGTAATATATACCACTGTTTTCTCACTGGCCTTTGCACCCTTTGTCGGCTCCATTTGAATAAAATTAACTGCCGAGTCAGCTACCTGCCAGGAATCTTCAATTACAAAACCATCAATTTTGGGAGGAGTTGGTACCAGGAAAGATTCAACCGCCTTTTGAGAGAAGGTTTTAAAACTGAGAGAGAATAGTATAAATACAATTGAAAAATAACTACCGGCTTTTTTCAATAGGACAAATTTTCAAGTGATGAGTGAAATGAGCTATAATGATATTTATCATAGTTAGCAGTAGCACAAAATGATTTACCTTTGCTTATCAAATATAACATCTTTTATGGCTGACAATCAAATAAAATCCGATTTTTATACCAACTTCCCTCCTATCACCAAACAAGAATGGGAAGAAAAAGTAAAGGCTGACCTTAAAGGGAAAAGCCCAGAGAAATTAACCTGGAAAAGTTTTGAAGGTATAGATGTTCCTCCCTTCTATACCAGTGAGGATTTGAAAGGGATGGACTATATCCATTCTCATCCCGGTGATTTTCCTTTTAGAAGAGGCACGAAGGTTGCTAATAATAATTGGTTTATCAGGCAGGATTTCAATGTTGCACCAATTCTCAAGTCGAATAAAAATCTTAAGTTAGCTATTAATTCAGGAATCACCGAACTTGGATTTATTACATCTCAAACAAAAACTTTACCTAATCGAGATATTAAGAATCTGCTGGATGAAGTTGACCTGGAAAGAATCAGGATTAACTTTGATGCAGATATAAACAGCCTGGATATATTGAAGCAGTTGGTAGAAGTATTAAAATCTAAAGACATTAAACTTAATAAAGTTAGTGGTGCCATTGAATACAATCCTCTTGGAAATTTTCTCAAGAACAATCAATTTTATTTTTCTGAGGAAAATGACTTTGAGCTTGCCGGCAGTATGTTGCAATTTTGTGATGAGAACCTCCCTGAATTTAAGGTTTTATCAATTGGAGGTAATACATTCAGCAACTCAGGAGCATCCTTATCTCAGGAATTAGGTTTTGCACTGGCAATGGGAGCTGAAAATCTGGTAAAACTTTCTGAACTCGGATTCAGTATTGAGAAAATTGCCAGCCGAATCCAGATGTCTCTTGGAGTAGGGTCAAACTACTTTATGGAAATTGCTAAGATCAGGGCAGCCAGGCAACTTTGGGCATCAATTGTATCTGCCTTTAATCCAGAACAGAAAAATTTGGGTGAAATATTTATTCATTCTGCTCCGACTTTTTGGAATAAAACAAAGCTCGACCCCTACGTAAATATGTTGCGCTTTTCTACCGAATCACTGTCAGCAGCAATTGGCGGCTCAGATTCAATTAGCACCTTCCCATTTAATATGATTTCAAAGGAGCCAGGTACCTTTTCAGAGAGGATTGCCAGAAACACTCAAATAATTTTGAAGGAGGAGTCATATATTGATAAAATTGTTGATCCGTCTGCCGGCTCCTATTATATCGAAAATTTAACAGACAAGATTGCAAGTCAGGCATGGGAAATATTCAAAGAGATTGAAAATATGGGTGGATTTGTTTCAGCCTGTAAAAAAGGATTTATCCAGGATAAAATTGTAGAATCTCAACAAAAAAGAGAGAACAATTATTCTACTCGAAAAGAGGTTCTTGTTGGAACAAATAATTATCCGAATTTAAATGAGGTGGAAGAAAATACAACAAATCCTTTGATTGATCCAACTCAAATCGAAACCAGAGCTGCCTTTGAGTTTGAAGAACTAAGAAAGAGTATTGAAAATCTGGGAAATAAAAAACCCACCGCAGTACTTTTTCCTTATGGAGATCCGGTAATGCGAACAGCAAGAACTATTTTTGCCACAAATTTCATAGGTGTGGGTGGTTTTGAGATTAAAGATCTAACCGGAATTAAAACCATTGATGAAGGTATTGAGATCTGCAAAGCAGAGAATCCTCAAGTAGTTGTTTGTTGTAGCTCTGATCCGGAATACCCCCAATTTATTTCCCAGTTAAGCAAAAATCTTAATAAAAATACTTTATTGGTGGTGGCTGGGTATCCAAGTGAGTCTATTGAACAGCTAAAATCAATGGGTGCAAAGCACTTCATACATATCAAATCAAATATCTTTGAGACTTTATCAGACATTCTGAATAATTTGGAAAAATAATATTTAGCATATGAGACCCGATTTTACCCATATAAATATCAAGAAATATAAAACCTCATCTGAATCAGATTCAGCCTGGGAATCAAAAAATAAAGTTGAGAAAAACTGGTTTACACCAGAGAAAATTAACTTAAAGAGTGTATTTACACAATCCGATCTGGAGAAGATGGAGCATTTGGATTATATTGCCGGAATTCCCCCATTTTTAAGAGGTCCATACTCAAGCATGTATGTTACACGTCCCTGGACCATTCGGCAATATGCAGGATTTTCCACCGCTAAAGAATCAAACGCTTTTTACCGTAGAAACCTGGCCTCTGGCCAAAAAGGCCTATCTGTTGCCTTTGACCTGGCTACACATCGTGGCTACGATTCTGACCATGAAAGAGTAGTTGGAGATGTTGGGAAGGCTGGAGTAGCCATTGATTCAGTGTTAGACATGAAGATGCTTTTTGATCAGATTCCGCTAAATGAAATGTCGGTTTCAATGACAATGAATGGAGCAGTTCTACCAATAATGGCATTTTATATTGTTGCCGCCCTTGAGCAGGGGGTCGACCCAAAACAGTTAAGTGGCACAATCCAGAATGACATCTTGAAAGAATTTATGGTGCGCAATACCTACATTTATCCTCCAAAGATGTCTATGAGAATTATTGCTGACATTTTTAAATACACCTCTGAAAATATGCCCAGGTTTAATTCCATTTCTGTCTCGGGCTATCATATACAAGAAGCTGGTGCTACTGCTGATATTGAGTTAGCATATACTCTAGCGGATGGATTGGAATACTTAAGAACTGGTATTAATTCTGGGCTGGAAATTGACTCTTTCGCACCCCGGATTTCTTTCTTTTTCGGAATTGGGATGAATCATTTTATGGAAATTGCAAAACTCAGGGCCGCAAGATTATTATGGGCAAAAATAGTAAAGCAATTCAATCCAAAGAATCCAAAGTCTCTTGCAATGAGAACCCATTGCCAAACTTCAGGATGGAGCTTGACTGAACAAGACCCTTTCAATAATGTGACCCGAACAGCTGTTGAAGCTCTGGCTGCCGTACTTGGGCATACTCAGTCATTGCATACCAATGCTCTTGATGAAGCCATTGCCCTGCCAACCGATTTTTCTGCACGTATTGCTCGTAATACTCAAATATATTTACAGGAAGAAACACAAGTAACCAGGTCTGTTGATCCCTGGGGCGGCTCATATTATGTTGAGACTTTAACCCATGAATTAGTAGAAAAAGCCTGGAAGCTTATTGAAGAAATTGAGAAGTTGGGAGGAATGGCCAAAGCCATTGAAACAGGAGTACCTAAAATGAGGATTGAAGAAGCAGCTGCACGGAAACAGGCTCGAATCGATTCAGGGAAAGACACCATTGTAGGTGTTAACAAATATCAACTAAAAACAGAGGACCCTCTTGATATTCTTGAAGTTGACAATTCAGCTGTTCGGGAATCGCAGATAAACAGGTTAAATGAACTGAAAGCAAAAAGAGACAATAAGGCCGTTCAAAAAGCTCTCGATGAAATCACAAAAGCAGCTGAAAGTGGAGTTGGGAACCTCCTGGAATTATCTGTAATAGCTGCCCAGGCTTTTGCAACTCTTGGTGAAATTTCAGATGCCATAGAAAAAGTTTCAGGTAGGTATAAGGCAGTTATTCGTACTGTGTCTGGAGTCTATTCCCACGAATCAGGTAAAGATCCAGTTTTTGAAAAAGCAAGAAAACTAACCCGGGAATTTGCAGTGATGGAAGGTCGCCAGCCAAGGATTATGATTGCAAAAATGGGCCAGGATGGACATGACAGGGGAGCAAAAGTAGTTTCCACAGGATACGCAGATATAGGATTTGATGTGGACATTGGACCACTGTTCCAAACACCTTCTGAAGCGGCCCGTCAAGCAGCTGAAAACGATGTACATGTTCTGGGTGTTTCAAGTTTAGCCGGAGGACATAAGACCCTTATACCACAGGTCATAGATGAATTGAAAAAGATTGGCCGGGAAGATATTATGGTGGTGGCAGGTGGTGTTATTCCTACCCAGGATTATGAGTACTTATACCGTTCAGGGGTGGTCGCAATTTTTGGACCAGGCACATCCGTGGCTGGGGCAGCAACAAAAATACTCGAGCTATTAATTCATAGTATCAATTAAAAATAAAACCATGAAAAAGCTATTAATCATTGCTTTAACCTTCGTTTCAATTATCATGCCTTCAAACAGTCAGGAATTTAATCAAACTATTAACTCTGAAAGAACTAATTCTGCTATACTTATAGGATATGGTAACCGGGATGCATTTTCTCTTCCTGAATTCCAGGGTTGGTTTGATCAGACTTACGAAGTTTACCTTCCTTTAGAGGATGTTATAGAAAGTCTATCTCAAAAAGATTTGGATAAAGTTACTATTACCATTGTTATGGCAACCTGGTGCCCCGATAGCCGAAGAGAAGTTCCAGGTTTCTACAGGATATTGGACGAACTAAGCATTCCGGATGAATCAGTTACTCTTATAAATGTAAATACTGACAAGCTAGTTCCGGGAGAAGACCTGACCTCACTTAATGTGGCATATGTTCCAACTTTTATTATTTACCGAAATGGAGAAGAAGTAGGCAGGATTATAGAAAGCCCAGATGACAGCCTGGAAGAGGATATGCTTGAAATCCTTAGTGATTGATTTTATACACTAACCTTTCAAAAGTGCCTTAATTTTTGTAACTTTGAGCAAATCAAAGCGTAAAATAATTAATCATGGAAGAACCAGCTAAGTCTACAGCAGGACAGGGATTTGGAATTGCATCGCTCATCTTAGGTATTTTAGCTCTGTTAATAGCTTTTATTCCTTGCATTGGCATTTTTGCGCTTATTCCCGGGATCATAGCCATTGTTTTAGCTATAGTTGGACTATCCCAGGCCAGTAGTGCAAATGGGTCAAAAGGGGTAATAATTTCAGGCTTAATCATTTCGATTCTTGGAACTACTCTAGCCGCTATATGGTTGGTATTGCTCTCTTCCAGTGGTCTGTTTTTTGAAAAATTTGGCAGGGAGTTTGCCAATGATGAAAGAATTGAGAGTATAATTGAAGAGTTTGTTGGAGAGTTTGAAAATGAATATGGAAAAGATATTGATGAGGCTATGGATGAAACAGACGAGAATCTGGAAAATACACTCGATGCTCTTGAAAAGGGAGAATCTTTTGACACGCTGACCAATGAAGACAAAGCTGGAAAAGTTGGAAAGGCTGCCGGAAAAGCACTTAAAGAATTTAATGAGACCCTCAAAGACTCAACCAACATAGAATAGTTTTTACTCTTTACTCTTGTTAAATACCCTCAGGCAAAATCCTTACATTACCTTAAACCTATTTTTTATTGGTTTAATATTAATGATATTCATTTATTCCGCGATTTTCTCTACTAAAAAAGTCAACCATCCCATCCCCTCATTTTATGAAGAATTTTCTGGCAAAGAATCTCCAACCAGTGGACTCTCAAGAAGCTTTTCTGAAATTATGCGTTTGCATTTTAAGGAGGCAAAGAAATGGAATGTCAATGGATTGCCAATATTTCTATTTTTTCTGGTTCAATTAGTTATGAGAACTACTATGAGTATAATTTTAGTCAAGAAAACTGTGAATTTAAAAACATTGATTTGGATTGATAGCATAGCATCCATCTTGCTTTTTCTACTATGCTTCAAAAACCTTCTTGCCTTCTGGAAATTTTTTTAGGGATTGTAAAATTTATCAATTTCAATATTACTATAACTCCTCAATTGTGAGCGTTTTCCCAGCCCTGATTCCCCTTTTACTTAGTTCCAGCATACAACATTCATGGTATAGATCATGTTCAAAAAATAGAATGTAGCCATTTTCATAAGCCTCCTGCATAAACATTTCCTTCTCTTTCATACTAACCAATGGTCGTACATCAAATGACATATTGTAATGGGCAGGAATATGTACCGTGGATGGCACCAGATCAGCAGAATACACTAATTTCTTTCCCTTGTAGGAAACAATTGGAATAACCTGACCCTCGGTATGACCATTGAAGATTCTAACCTCGAATCCAGGGAACAAATCTCCTTCCTCTTCGATAAATTTCAACCTTCCACTATCCATCATGGGTAAAATATTTTCATCAAGATATGAGTCCTTCTCCCTTTTATTAGGATTCATAGCCCACTCCCATTGCCGGCGACTAACCCAATAGGTAGCATTGGGGAAAGTGAGTTCAAATCCCGAACCATCCGCTTTGTTTTTTACGCCACCGCCACAATGATCAAAATGAAGATGGGTAAGAACCATATCCGTAATTTCCTCGGGCGCATAGCCATGTTTTTCAAGTCCTCCCAAAAGTCCATCACCCCCATTCATATGCAGGAAACTAAAAAACTTTTCCCCTTGCTTATCGCCACAGCCATTATCAATTAAAATACGCTGCGCCCCATTGTCTACAAGTAGGGAGCGCAAAGCCCAATTGCATAGGTTATTATCATCTGCGGGGTAATACCTTTGCCATATTGTTTTTGGAACGACTCCAAACATAGCACCTCCATCTAATTTAAAATTTGATATATGAATTGGGAATACTTTTGTTTCGTTCATAATGATTTAAGTTATATTTTTAAAGCAAATATAATTATCTAAAATCAATCCAACTCAGCAAACATGAAAATACACTTGATAGCCATCGGTGGAAGTATTATGCATAACCTGGCCATAGCTCTTCATATGAAGGGATACGAGCTAAGTGGTTCAGACGATGAAATATTCAATCCGGCCCGTGAAATGTTAGAAAAGCACGCTTTATTACCTGAAAAAGAAGGCTGGGATACCAATCGTATTCATCCCGATCTTGATGCAGTAATTGTAGGGATGCATGCACGGGAAAATAACCCGGAACTTAAGAGAGCAAAACAGTTAAACCTAAAAGTTTATTCATTTCCTGAATATGTTTTTGAACAAACAAAAGATAAAAAGCGGGTAGTTATTGGTGGCAGTCATGGAAAAACTACTATAACATCTATGATAATGCATGTCTTGAAATTCAATAAATTGGATTTCGACTATCTTGTAGGTTCAAGGCTTGAAGGATTTGAAACCATGGTTAAGCTTACTGAAAGTGCTCCAGTTGCTATTTTCGAGGGTGATGAATACTTATCTTCTCCTATTGATAGCAGACCAAAATTTCATGTCTATGAGCCAAATATTGGCTTAATAAGTGGCATTGCATGGGATCATATTAATGTATTCCCATCATATGAAAACTATCTCGATCAATTCCGGATATTTATAACCAAAATACAACCCGGGGGTTCCATAATTTATCAGGGAGATGATCCTGAGCTGAAGAAACTTATTCAGACAGACACATCGGGAAATACGCGTATCCCATACTACACTCATCCTTATGAGATTGTTGATAACAAAACATACCTTCATAATGGTGAAAAGAGGATACCGGTGATAATCTTCGGAAAGCACAATATGCAAAACCTTCAAGGTGCTAAAACTGTTTGCAGTGAATTGGGCCTTACCGATGAGCAATTTTACGAAGCTATAAAAAGCTTTAAGGGAGCAGCCCGCCGATTGCAAATTCTAAATGAAAATGAAAATACCTGTGTATATTTTGATTTTGCTCATTCGCCCTCAAAAGTAAAAGCCACAATAGATGCGGTAAAAGAACAATATCCTGAACGAGAGTTGATTTCCATTTTTGAACTTCATACTTTTAGTAGCCTGAAAGAAGACTTTCTTCCCGAATATAAGGATACACTGCAAAGTGCGGATAAGGCATTTGTATACTATAGTCCTGATACATTGATCCATAAAAAGCTAAAAGAAATAAAACCAGGCCAAGTAAGAGACGCATTTGGAACCGATAATATTAGGGTATTTACTAATCCTGAAGAATTAAAACTGGTTCTGCAAAAAATGGACACCAGAAATAGAAACTTCCTTATTATGACTTCGGGCAATTTCTCTGGAATCGATTTTTCCCAAACTTTAGACATCTGATTTTGTTGAAAAAGATTACTTTTGAATATGGGAATTAATGATGTAGAATTTAACCAGGTCCTGTTTGCATTTAGCCTGACATTGTTTGCCGGTTTATCAACAGGCATTGGCAGTGCTATTGCTTTCTTTGCGAAACGAACAAATACGAAATTTCTATCTATAGCACTTGGTTTTTCTGCCGGAGTTATGATTTATGTGTCATTTGTTGAGATAATTCAAAAAGCAAATGATTCTCTGGTTGCATCTCTTGGGGTAACTACTGGTTGGTGGTGGACTATTGCCTCCTTTTTTGGAGGAATTCTGCTTATTGGACTTATTGACAAACTCATTCCATCCGTCGAAAATCCTCATGAATTAAGGGGAGTTGAAGAAATGCATGCTGAACCGGAAAAAAACCAGAAACTCATGCGCATGGGAATGTTTACTGCCTTAGCTATAGCTATACACAACTTTCCTGAAGGTCTCGCTACTTTTACTGCAGCCCTGACAGATCCAAGCCTGGGTATAGCTATCGCTGTTGCCATTGCAATTCATAATATCCCTGAAGGGATAGCAGTTTCGGTACCAATATATTATGCCACAAATAATAAAAAGAAAGCATTTACTCTTTCATTTCTATCAGGGCTGGCCGAACCTGTTGGAGCTTTAATTGGTTACCTTATTTTAATGCCCTTTTTGAATGACATGGTTTTTGGAGTTTTGTTTGCTGGCGTGGCAGGGATAATGGTATTTATATCTTTGGATGAATTGCTCCCTGCAGCACAAAAATACGGAGAACATCACTTATCCATTTATGGCTTAATTGCCGGAATGATGGTGATGGCAGTTAGTCTTATCTTATTCCTATAATCTGAAATTCTATTATATTTGCAATTCTTACACCTTGTGAGGAGATATAGAAAATGTTTAGAAAGATTATAGTTGGTTGTATTTTTATTTTTTTTGCGTATTCCAGTGCTTATTCCCAGGAATATTCAAATGTCATTGGAATTCGTGCTGGCTTACCTACCGGATTAACCTACAAACGCTTTTTTGACGAAAACTCTGCCATTGAAGGAATATTAGGAACCCGCTGGCGTGGAGTTTCTATGTCATTACTTTATGAATATCATAAGGAAACAAATCTGTATCCGGGTTTGCGATGGTACTTTGGAGGGGGAGCAGCTCTCGGATTTTACGATAATCAAAGTCCCTGGGTTGTTGGGGATGATTATAAGGCCATCTTTGGCGTGGAAGTGGTTGTTGGTATAGATTACAACTTTGCAGAGGTACCTATAAATCTAAGTTTTGATTGGACTCCTCTATATAATATAATTGGCTATACTGATTTCGATTTACTGCAGTTTGCTATTTCCGTACGATATATGTTTTAACCTCGTTCTAATCAAACTATAAAGAAAAGAATTATCCCTACTAAAAATTTTATGAAATTTATTTGGAAGATAAAAAAATATTTTACCTTTGCAGTCCAAACTAAAAATGCGTTTGAAAACGGTCCGTTCGTCTAGGGGTTAGGACGCCAGGTTTTCATCCTGGTAACAGGGGTTCGATTCCCCTACGGACTACAAAAATTATTTTAAATAAGAATAATGGCAAATCATCAATCATCCCTAAAAAGGATAAGACAAAGCGAAAAAAAGAAAAATCATAATAGGTATTATGCAAAAACAACACGTAATGCTATTAAAAAGTTACGTGAAATTGACGATAAAAAAACCGCTGAGGAGTTTTTGCCTGAAGTAGCTGCTATGCTTGATAAGCTTTCTAAGAAAAATATCATTCATAACAACAAAGCCTCCAATTTAAAGTCCAAATTAACGAAGCACGTTAATCAATTATAAGATATTATATATATAATTTTGAAAAGCCTTCCAACCTTGGGAGGCTTTTTTTATTTCGTCCCCTGTATTCCGAATAGCCTTTACTAAATAATGACTAATTTTATCACTCTTCAAAACCATGAATAAATATGGGCGATTATAAAAATCTTCGAATTAAGGATTGGGCACTGGAAGACAGGCCCAGGGAGAAATTGCTTTCGAAAGGATTAAAAAGTCTCACAGATGCTGAACTTCTTGCCATTTTAATAGGATCCGGACAAAAAAATGAATCAGCTGTTGAAGTAGCCAAAAAGGTTCTTAACCTGGCACAAAACAATCTAAATGAACTGGGGAAATTATCCATAAATGAATTTGAAACAGTTAAGGGCATAGGTGAAACCAAAGCAATCACCCTGATCTCAGCCCTTGAGTTAGGACGTAGGAGAAAATTATCAGAATCAAAAGAAAAATACAAAATTGGTGGTAGCAAGGATGCGTTTAACTACATGCAACCATTCCTGGAAGATCTCTCCTATGAAGAATTTTGGGTTATATATATGAACAGGTCCAACCGGGTTATTGACCAGGTAAAAATAAGCCAGGGAGGAATCTCAGGGACTGTTATTGACGTTCGTATAATTCTAAAACATGCGATTGAGAAACTGGCCTCTACAATCATTATTTGCCATAACCACCCTTCTGGAAATCTCCAGCCAAGTAAATCAGACATTCAAATAACCAGTAAGTTAAAGGAGGCTGCAAAATTTCATGATGTAGAGCTTCTTGATCATTTGATAATAAGCGATAGCAGTTACTATAGTTTTGCTGATGAAGGAATTATTTAATAATTAGAATAACATAAGACATATAATAATCGGAATTAGACATTTAAAATACAATCAGATTGATCTGGGAAAATGGGATCAGTTTATTCATAATTCAATGAATGGGACATTTTATGCCTGGTCCTGGTACCTTGATTCTGTTTGTGATGACTGGGAAATCTTACTGGAGGGTGACTATGAATCTGCAATGATCTTACCCATCAAAAAAAAGTATGGGATTGCGTATTTATCACAACCTATTCTTGCAAAACAGCTTGGAGTCTTTTCAGTAAATAATTTAAGTGGAAAAAAGACACTTGAGTTTCTTCAAAAAATTCCAGGTAAAATTCAGTGGTCCAGGCTTAGTATGAATAAATTTAATCAAATTCAATCCACTGACTGGAAGGAAACTAAACAAAAGATTTTTGAGTTAGATTTAATTTTAAAAGCGAATCAGCTAACTCAAAAATTTTCGCAGAAAATTCTCCGACTTGTAGAGGAAGGCAATCATGACGGATTCTCCTTGGTTAAAGACCTTTCACCAAATGACTATATTAAGTTATGGAAAAAAGTGAATGACCAAACCGGCAATGCACCCACTTCTGAAGAAAATACACTAAGGCGCATTATTGCCAAAGGAATTCAGCATAGGGTGTGTAAAATATTTGGTGTTTTTTCTAAATTTAATACCCTCGTTGGTTGTGGCATATTTTTTAGTTTTCAACAGAAAATTACTCTTTTGTCTTTTATCCAGGAACCTGATGAAAAAGACCTCCTACCGGCAACCTGGATGATTTATACTTTTATTCAGGAGCATGCCGGAAAGAATTTAACTCTCCGTTTTGAATTACCTGAATTCCAAAATGCAAATTATCTAAGAAAAAGACAGGAAATAAGAAGCCGTGAGCTATCTGAAATATTTACGGGTTTTGGAGCACAGACTTTCTATTATCCAATAATAGAATCTAAAAAACCCTCTATCTGGGTTAAGCTAATGAAACCTTTCTTATAATATATAAGTAAAGACCTACAACTTCTTAACTATAAGTTTATCCTGACAATCATTTAGAAGTTCATTAACCGTTCTTCCTAGGACCGGGTGAATAAAGTCAGGCAGTAACTCATTTAAGGGCTCTAATGTAAACCTACGCTCATGTAACCTGGGGTGAGGAATCTTTAACTTATCATCAGAAACGATCAAATCATTATATAGTAGAATATCAAGGTCTATAACTCTTGACTGGTAGCCTGATCTTGATCGCATTCTTCCCATTTCTTTTTCAATAGCCAATAATTCCTCTAGTAGATCATGCGGAGGGAGCTTAGTTTCCACGCAAATCACCTGGTTTAGAAAGTTAATCTCATCTTGAAATCCCCAGGGCTCTGACTCAAAGACAGAGGATTCAATTATCTGATTATTAACTCTTTCACGAATGAGCAACTTCGCTTTTTCCAGCGCTAAAAATCGATCGCCAATATTACTCCCTAAAAGAATTGCTATCATTAATATGATATTAGATTTAAAAATATAAATTGAATCATTAAATCAGATATTTCAAAAAAAAACAAAACTAAATAATAAGTTTTTATTTATTGTCTAAGCTTATAACTTTGTAGAACAATAAAAAACAAGAATTTATGAAAAGTTTCCTAAAGTACACACTTGCAACCATAACAGGAATTATAATTTCAACCATTATTTTAACAATCGTGTTATTTGGAATCCTTGGCGTGATGGTTTCCACAGCAGATAAGCCTGTTAGCATTCGTTCAAATTCAATATTACACCTGAAAATCAACCAGGATATTCAGGATAGAAGTTCTGTTAATCCATATGAATTTGACTTCCTAAGTTATAGTCTAAGTCCAAAAGTTGGACTGAATGATATATTGAAAAACCTGGAGAAAGCGAAAACAGATAAAGACATTAAAGGTATCTACCTGGATATTGGCTTTGCCACTCCCGGAATATCCACACAGCAGGAAATACGTGAGGCACTGGAAGATTTTAAATCATCAGGAAAATTTATTATCGCCTATGCAAATACCGTTATACCACAATCTTCCTACTATTTGGCGACTGCAGCTGATGAAATTTATGTCAACCCGGTCGCAATTTTTGATTTTAAGGGACTTCGTTCAGAAAAAAGGTATTATAAAAATGCTCTTGAAAAGATTGGCATAGAAATTCAGGTTCTCAGGCATGGGAAATTTAAAAGTGCTGTTGAACCTTATCTCAGGGAAGATATGAGTGATGAAAGTAGGGAGCAGACTATGGTTTATATGGGATCAATTTGGAATCATATTCTGGAGAAGATTTCTAATTCACGCAATATTTCAATAGAAGACCTGAACAACCTGGCTGATAATCTACATATCAAGAATCCAGAGGATGCTTTTGAAGCTGGCCTTATTGATGGTGTAATTTATCAAGATGAGCTAATTGATATTCTCAAAGAAAGATCAGAGATTGATGATAAAAATAAATTAAGGCTTGTTAATGCTTTAAAATATTCTAAGGTTTCGATTTCAAAAACTGAGAAAAAAGGAATTTCAAAAGATAAAATTGCTATTGTTTATGCCACCGGTGTAATTGGCTTGGGAGATGGGTCGGAATACAGCATTGGTGGTCCTCAATTTGTTAATGCAATCAGAACAGTTCGTAAGGATTCATCTATTAAGGCTATTGTGTTGAGGGTTAATTCACCTGGAGGTAGTGCTTTAATTTCAGAACACATCTGGCGAGAAGTTTACCTGGCTCAAAAAGAAAAACCATTAATAGGTTCTATGGGGAACCTGGCTGCCTCCGGAGGCTATTACATTCTGGCACCTGCTGATACCCTGGTAGCTCATGCAACTACCCTGACCGGGTCAATAGGTGTATTTGGTACCATACCGAACGCTGAGGAACTATTAAATAATAAGTTAGGAATTACTTTTGATGTTGCTAAAACAAATACTTATGCTGATTTTGGATCTTTATACCGGCCATTGAAACCTGCTGAAAAAGAATATTTACAGTCAGGAATTGAAAATACATATGAAACTTTTCTTAACAATGTTAGTGAGGGGAGAGATATGGCAACTTCCAGAGTTGACTCTTTAGGACAGGGACGGGTCTGGAGTGGAATAAATGCATTGGAAAATGGACTTGTAGATGTATTGGGAGGTTTAAATACCGCTATAGATATTGCTGCTGAAAAAGCTAATCTGGAAAATTACAAAATAGTTGAATATCCGAAGTTTGAAGATCCAATTGAAAAACTTTTAAGAAGCCTTACTATGGAAGTAAGAACCAGGCATATTAAAAAAGAGTTGGGCGAATACTATAAGTACCTTAAGGATTTGAAAGAGCTGGCAACATCACAGAATATTCAAATGCGACTTCCTTATAGCCTTGACATTTATTAATTGCATTGTATTCAGGAATCTATGTGAATTTCAATATATATGGCAAGAAAACCAGAGAATAACACCCTGAAAATATTATTATGGTTTCCTTCAGTAATATATGGGTTTATTGTCGGAGTGAGAAATAAACTGTTCGACCTGAACATTCTTCATTCAGCAGAATTTGATATCCCAATTATCTCAGTTGGAAATATCTCAGTTGGAGGAACCGGTAAAACACCTTTCGTAGAATTCCTGGTTTCTATACTTTCTGATGATTATAAAGTTGCTATTTTAAGTCGTGGTTATAAAAGAAAAACCAAAGAATTTGTTCTTTCCGATGAAAATTCAACCGTGGAAGAAATTGGAGATGAACCATTGCAAATGAAACGGAAATTTCCCAACATCACTGTGGCAGTTGATAGGGAAAGAGTCCGTGGAATAAATAAGCTTAAAGATGATTTTAAAGACCTGGATGTAATATTGTTGGACGACGCATTTCAACACAGGTATGTAAAACCAGGACTTTCAATTTTATTGGTAGACTACAATCAACCTATTTCATCAGATCACTATTTGCCATTAGGACGACTCAGAGAACACCCGTCTGAGAAAAGTCGGGCCAATATTGTTGTGGTAACTAAGTGTCCGGAGAATATTAAGCCCATGGAGCAGAGGATAATTGTAAATGACCTAATGTTATTTCCTTACCAGCAGCTTTTCTTTACTACAGTAAAGTACGGCGATCTAAAGCCAGTTTTTACAGGAAAATTCAAACTATTATCCAGAAGAATCTGTAAAGAAGGGAAATATAATATTTTGCTTGTAACAGGAATTGCAAACTCACGGCCCTTGCGAAAACAGACCCGGAGTATTTCTCCAAAAATTAGTGAAATAAAATTTCACGATCACCATCAATATACCCAAAAAGATTTTAAAAAAATAAATCGCAATTTTAAACGGATACCTGGCCCAAATAAAATTATTTTAACCACTGAAAAAGACGCCATGCGTTTACGGAATTTACAAGATTTTATTCAACCAGGAATAAAGAATTGGTACTATATTCCAATTGAGGTGAGCTTTCACAATAACAAAAAAGAATCCTTTCAAACTCATATTAGAGATTATGTTACAACGAATACAAGAAACGGCATCCTTTCTTCAGACAAAGATTGATTTTAAGCCTCAGGTAGGCATTGTTCTTGGAACAGGCCTGGGTGGACTTGTAAAAGAAATTGACATTCATACAGAGTTTGATTATGAGGATATTCCAAATTTCCCAGTGTCAACAGTTGATGGGCATCATGGGAAATTAATATTCGGTGTACTTGGAAACAAGAAAGTGATAGCCATGCAGGGAAGATTTCATTTCTATGAGGGTTATCCAATGGAAGATATTGTTTTTCCTATTCGGCTTATGAAGTGGTTGGGAATTGAATTTCTTTTCTTATCAAATGCCAGTGGAGGTGTAAACCCAGAATATGAGATTGGAGATTTAATGATTTTGAAAGACCATATTAACTTAATTCCAAACCCACTTATTGGTAAACACTATCCTGAATTCGGCACCAGATTTCCGGACATGGGAGAAGTGTACTCAAAGGACCTGATTAAAAAGGCTGAAGAGATTGCCGAAAAGCATGGAATCGCCGTTCAAAAGGGAGTTTATACAGCCACCACTGGCCCAACCTACGAAACTCCTGCTGAGTATAAATATTTTCGGATAATAGGCTCAGACACAGTTGGCATGTCAACTGTTCCTGAAACCATTGCTGCACACCAAATGGATTTACCCTGTTTTGCTATATCCATAATTACTGACCTGGGTGTACCGGGTAAAATTGTAACCATTACCCATGAGTCCGTTCAGGAAGTAGCCATGAAAGCCGAACAAAAGATGACCCTGATCATGCAAAATTTAATTTCCATGCTCTAATCCTTTAAAAAAATAATGAGTTCTGAAATCTCAGGGAATAAACAAAAGTTTAGAACGGGCGATGTTATTTCCATCAGCCTGGCTCACTTGGCTCACGATATATATTCCTCATTTCTTGCACCTATTCTTCCTCTACTTATTGAAAAGTTGGGAATTAGTTTATCTATGGCAGGCATGTTATCTGTCATCCAAAGGATCCCGACTTTATTGAATCCATTTGTAGGGATACTTGCAGACAATATGAAAGTGAGATATTTTGTAATCCTGGCTCCTGCAATTACCACCATTGCAATGAGTCTTATCGGAATTGCATCAAGTTATTGGATGTTAGCCATAATTCTATTTATTGCAGGAATAAGTTCCACCATGTTTCATGTTCCTTCTCCAGTTATGATTAAACATATTTCCGGAAATAAACTCGGAAAGGGAATGAGTTATTATATGGTAGGCGGAGAATTGGCAAGATCACTCGGCCCACTTATAATCGTGGCAGCTGTAACTCATTGGGGTCTGGAGGGAACCTACAGGCTAATTCCGTTTGGATTGGTTGCTTCTATTGTCTTATACTTCAGACTTAGGAATATTGATCTCAGGGAAGACTTTAAGAAAGAGAAGGAACCGATTGGTTATTACTCCACTTTTAAAAAGTTTCTTTCCACTTTTATGAAGCTCGGAATGATCATCTTTTTCAGAGGAGCTATGAAATCTGCCCTGACCCTATATCTGGCAGTTTACCTCACAGATAAGGGGCATTCACTATGGTTTGCTGGCATCTCCCTGTCGGTTATCCAGCTTGCTGGAGTAGCAGGCACCTTCATGGCCGGAACAATTTCAGATAAGATTGGACGGAGAACAGCGATGCTTATTATAACCTTAGTTTCTCCATTTTTAATGCTGCTGTTTCTCAATTCAGGGGGATGGTTAACATTTCCAATTCTTATATTAACCGGGTTCTTTCTGGTATCTCCTGGTCCTGTCATGCTCGCCATAGTCCAGGAATTAGACACAAAACACCTGGCGTTTGTGAATGGTATTTTTATGACTATAAGTTTTGGACTGAGTTCAATTATGTTGCTTCTTGTAGGTGTTATGGCAGACAACTTTGGCTTAGACAATGCATATACAATCTCTGCATTTTTGGCGATGTTAGCTATACCCTTTGCTTTTCTTTTACCAAAAAAGAAATCACATAATATTTAATTTAGTTTCCTTGCCAGCACACAAGACTGTTTGTAAGCCTTTACTTCTCCTCTTGTATTAAAAACCTCAATGAAAAATACATAGATACCAATACTGGCTTTTTCGCCTGAATCGTTTTCACCATCCCACAGAAAACTTCCAGATGTACCTAACAGCTCATTATTTTTAAGGTACCTGACTTTGCGACCCTGCGAATCAAAAACCACTACGCTGGCAATGTAACCTGGTTCACCAAAATCATAAAAAACCTGTGCAAAGTCGTTGTAGCCATCGTTATCCGGAGAAAAAACTTCTGGTTCAACCCAAACATCAGCTGTAGATTCAGAATCAGATGTGTATTGAGAATTTCTAATCCCCGGCGTAGCATATCCAACAGTCTCAGCTGCAGAATGCCAGTTGGATGCATCCATAGTTGTCATATCATAATTTAATCTCTCCAGGGATACACCCTCTACATCATGTAGGAGTGAAAAATGCATTTGTTCATTATATGTAAACTCATCTATTATTGTAAACCATTTGTCTAATAAGACAACATTACCCTCCACGTTAGAGTATGCCGGTATATCATTTAGCTTAATAAAACTGTAAGGATCTGATGCAGGATATTGATCAATTACAATTTGCGGTTCCAGGGTAAGTACCAAATAGCCATTTGGCATTATCAATTGAGGGGAACTACTTACTTCACATAATGACTTAAGCTCCCATGAATTATCATCACGGGTAGCGATTTTCAATTCTCCAGCATCTAATATCTTATCAGACCTGTTGTATATCTCTACAAAATCAACACCCACGTCTCTAGGATTAAACAAGACCTCATTTATAACAAGATCAAGGCTGTCAATTATTTCAGGTATGCCAAACTCAAGATAGTCTTTCTCTCCTATCCTATTACCAGCGCAATCAAGAAATTCATTTTCAATAAGCAGTGTATATATAATCCCTTTTTTAAAAGCTTTGGTATAAACCAGTTGCAATTTTGTAAAACCCGGCCCTAACAACCTTATATACAAAGGATTATCAAATGCATGATCGACACTAAATAGTTCCTTCTGTATAGCTACATCACGGTTGTAGGGTTCATTAAAATGTACCTCAACAATCGTATCATCTACCACATAGGCTTTCCATGCTTCTGGTGGCAGGAAATCCGGATTAGACTTAGTAATAGAATTTATTTGGCCCGGGGTTCCTCCATTTCTATCCGTTGAAGCTTTCCAGTTTTCAAAACCTATACATGGATAAGCTGGATCAATTTGCTCTATTGACCAGCCTCCATCCTTCTTAAAATCATCATGATACCAATCTGAATTATAAGAGATAAAAGAGATTACCCGGTCTAAAGAATCAGACAATATGATATCCTGTCCGAGATTTGTCAGAACAGGCATACCGATAATACCTGTAACCTGGCCATATGGACTGAATTTCAAGGTGTCCATGCTTGAGCACAAAATCAAATGCTCATTTGCTGGTATACATATTTCAGGAATTTCTTTTTCCTGGGTGCCTATAGTAATTGTCCATTTATCAAGGCAAACTTCATAACCGTTGTTGTTTAATAGTTCTAAATATTCAGCTCCGGGCAAGCCCACCGATGGATCGGGATCAGCCATGATTTCGTTTATTAAAACGCTATTTGGCTTTACTTCATAATAAAAGAATTCTCTTCTTAAAGGCTCTGATTGTTGATTTCCTGAGAGATCAATTATGTTAGATACTTCAAGAT
Source organism: Bacteroidales bacterium (assembly GCA_033791445.1). GTDB lineage: Bacteria > Bacteroidota > Bacteroidia > Bacteroidales > VadinHA17 > JANTGF01. The sequence goes on from JASJGS010000121.1 coordinate 60,997, forward strand.
TATAGTTGGTTTCATTTATAAATTCAAGTCTGAATTTTATTCGTACAGACTTATTACTTGTTTTGGATAAAGAATAAGGGTGTAAACTTTCATTTACCAGGTAGAAATTAAGTGTATCCAGAAGGGATGGATCTAAAATAGGCTCATTAAAGAAAATTTCTACTTCATTTTTTGATTTAATCTTCAAATCTTCTACCTGGGGAGCAATAGTGTCCTTAATAAATACACCTGAAATTGAAAGTTCATCCAACCAAAATTTTTGATCCTGGCTTGATGAATACTCATAATAGACTCCAAAGTTCCCAGGGTAAATAACGCCTTCACTTTGAATATTACCTACCTCGACCATTTCATTATAACTATTACTAGCGTAAAAAAATACTGTCCACAGGCCACTTTCGGTGCGGGTTACTTTAATAGCTGAGGTTGAATCAACTGGAACCTCATTCTGCCAATTAATACTGGTTTCCAACAGAGTCGTGATGGTCCCATCTACAAACTTCCAAAGTTTGAGAATATCATCTGAGCCTGTATAATTTACCCCAACTGCGTATCCATTATTACTCGCCCCAGGAAACATTTCCTGTGCCTTTGAATCAGAGATAAGATGTATAGCCCAATTATTTGAAGAGGACGGTTGATAGCTGTGTCGGACTTTAAACTGCCAGGTAGTTAAACCTTGATCCAATCGTAAATCAACAATTGGAATAGATATCTGATCATGATCTGAAATCGAATTATCGAAAGTGTGATGGAGAGAATATGATCCGGAAATAGGCAACTGACTTCCAGCCTCCCACCGCCCGGCGGTACTTTGCTCCCACTCAGTCAGACTGTTGCTTTCAAAATCCCAGGTAACCTGGCCAAATAATGAAGATGAAACAAACCAAAGTAGGAGGAAAAGTTTTCTCATAAGCAAAAAGCTGAAATACTTTAATTTAATCTAACTTTGCAGTATCAAAATATGGCTGCAAAACTTAATTAACCTGTTTGATGAAATTCTTTTTACGGAAAAAGGCAAATTGGGTTTTCAAAAAGGATGAAAAAATATTAACAATTAACATATGAAAGTTGCTGTTGTAGGTGCTACCGGATTAGTAGGAAAAACAATGATTCAATTGCTTGAGGAAAGGAATTTCCCCCTTACTGATTTTATGCCTGTTGCATCAGATAAGCCTGGCAAGAGATTTGTTTCATTCTGGAACCAATCGTATCCCATACAATCTATTAAGGATGCACTTGAATTTAAGCCAGATATTGCTCTTTTCTCAGCTGGTTCAGAATTATCACTTCAAATAGCTCCTGAATTTGCATCCATTGGTACTGTTGTAATTGATAATTCCTCAGCATGGCGGATGGATTCTACGAAAAAACTTGTAATTCCTGAAATAAATGAAGAAGTACTAACATCAAAGGATAAAATTATTGCAAATCCTAACTGTTCAACTATTCAGATGCTAATGGTTATAGCACCCCTTCATATGGCATTCAGCATTGATAGAATAGTTGTTTCTACATACCAGTCTGTTAGTGGATCGGGAATCAAAGCCATTAACCAGTTAAATTCAGAGCGTCTTGGCAAAACTGATTCTAAATTCTACCCTCATCAGATCGACAGGAATTGTCTACCTCATATAGATGTTTTTGAAGAAAACGGTTATACGAGGGAAGAAATAAAAATGGTAAAAGAATCATTAAAGATATTGAACGATCCTAATATTGGAATTACTGTCACAGCTGTGCGGGTTCCGGTAATAGGAGGACATTCTGAGTCAGTAAACCTGGAATTTAAACAAGCCTTTGACCTGAAGGATATTTATGCCATTTTGAATAATACACCTGGTGTTAATGTAGTTGATGATCCAAGCCAAAATAAGTACCCAATGCCCATAGATGCAGAAGGAAAAGATGAGGTATTGGTTGGCCGGATAAGGATTGATGAGTCGAGGAAAAACAGTTTAAACCTATGGATTGTTGCGGATAATCTACGAAAAGGAGCAGCCACAAATACTATTCAAATTGCAGAATCACTTATTAAGAAAGGCTTAGTATAAAAGGTCATTATAAGGATACCTTTTCACATGGATTTCTTTTATCCTACTGTAGATATCTTCCTTAAAATTCTCAATATTCTTTTTTTCCTTCGCTGAAATAAAAATGCATGGATGATTCTCCCTTGCCATCCAGGTATTTGTAAGTTCCTCAAGAGTCAGGTTTTCTTTTGTCCTGGGAGTCAGGTCATCATCATCTTTCGAAATATGTGAATATGCATCAATCTTATTAAAAACCAAATAAGTAGGCTTATCCGTTGCCCCTAATTCGTTCAAAGTATTCCTTACAATGCTAATCTGATCTTCAAACCCAGAATGTGAAATATCAGCAACATGTATCAACATATCTGCTTCACGGACCTCATCTAATGTTGATTTAAAAGACTCCACCAAGTGATGTGGTAGCTTCCTGATAAATCCTACTGTATCAGACAATAAAAAAGGAAGATTATTGATAACCACTTTTCTTACAGTGGTATCCAGTGTAGCAAAAAGTTTGTTTTCAGCAAAAATATCTGATTTACTGAGGAGGTTCATTATAGTAGATTTACCCACATTGGTATATCCTACCAAGGCAACGCGGACCATCTTCCCCCGGTTTTTTCTTTGCGTTGCTTTCTGTTTATCTATTTTCTTAAGCTGATCTTTTAGCTTAGCAATTTTATCCCGAATAATCCTTCTATCGGTTTCAATTTCCGTTTCACCTGGCCCTCTGAGCCCTATACCTCCTCGCTGTCTTTCCAGGTGAGTCCACATTCGGGTTAACCTCGGTAGAAGATACTGATATTGAGCAAGCTCAACCTGCACTTTGGCATGGGCAGTCTTGGCTCTTCCGGCAAAAATATCAAGGATTAGGTTGGTACGATCAAGCACCCTGCGATCTAGTTTCTTTTCAATGTTCCTTAACTGACTAGCTGTAAGCTCATCATCAAATATTACCAGATCAATTTTTTCTTCATGAATAAACTTTTCTATTTCCTCCAGTTTACCTTTTCCTACAAAATACTTAGGATTTGGAAATTCCAGATTCTGAACAAATGTTTTTATAGGTTGTGCTCCGGCTGTTTCGGCAAGAAATGCCAATTCCTTCAGGTATTCCTGAACCTCCTGCCCCCCCCTATCACTTGTTGTAATACCTACTAATACAGTTCGGGTATGTTGATCTTCATTTTTAGCCTTTTCTATCATTATAGTTCCTCTCTCAAAATCTGCTTGCAATTTTAAGAAATCAGAATGATAAAACCTAGGCAATTTAAAGTTACAGCCTTAGAGAAGGCAAAAAAAACAAAAATGTTTAATTGATATATCTTCTATTACTTTGCATTATACCCCGTATAGCCATTTTTAATGATTCGCTACATCGCATTATCATCTCGCTATCCATTGGAAATGGAACAGGTTCAGATTCTACCATTATTAAAGACTCAGGTGAAAGAGCATCTAAATCACCTACAGCCCTGGCAGAATAATGTTCAAAATGACTATCAGCACCAATAGGATCTTTTCTTAAAAGTTTTATAGGCGTCATCTGGTAAATTTCCACGGTACCCTCGATATGAGAGGATTTTTTCATGCCAGTTTCAATTACAGTACATGTAATATCCTTGTATTTCATAATTTTAATATCATTGCCCACAGTATCTTTCATAACGTTCCCATTCTGATCCAGGGCATATTGAAAACCATCATCGATGGTTGCTTTTTCGATCCTGTCAGTCTCTTTAACCTGATCCGGGCTAACATCCATTAAGCGAAGTATTACTTTTACCTGGTAATCATATTGAATCTCATCATCAAGTGCACGTGTATAATACTCAACCCAATCAGAATTTAGGTCCTGGGGATTTATTGCTAGAAGATCGTCCTCAAATTCCTTTGACAAGCGAAGCGGAGTCATGTTCTCTATATAGACCAATGCCCGACTCATCCCCATATATCTTGTTTCCGATAAAAGATTATCAATATTTTCATAGTCACCCCAGTATTCTTTCACTTTTGAAAACTCATAATATGCTTGCCTGTATGATTCTTTATCATTGCTATTCATAAGCTTCTGCCCATGGGCGAAAAAGAATTCTGCAGCTCTATGTTTAGCTTCCACCAAATCACTATTGTAATCAACATAATCAAGTTTAACCTCATGGCCATTTAATTCTAATGGCATAACAGGCCGAATCATTTCCTGCCTCCATTTTAGACGTTCATAACTCTGAGCTATTGCTTCCCAACTTTCAGCTTTTCCTTCCATTTTCAGGTACTTAATTCTTTCCTGATCCTGTGTATTGGCTAGTTTAAATGAACGAGTTAAGATTTCAATGTCATCTGAACTATCAGGATTACGCATCAACTTTTTCACAGATTTCTGGATTGCTGCATCATAATTCCCCTGTTGAAGTTGTTTCTTTGAGGATCCACACCCTGTTAAAATAAGGGTAGCAATAATTACATAAACTATTTTTCTCATGATAAAAACCTTTCCAAGTTATTTAGTACTAAGAATTACGAAATAACTGTAATAAGGTTACTTAAGAGCACAAAAAAACCCCGGATTACTCCGGGGTCCATTTTGTGTATGCTATATTTATTGTAAAACAAAGTTTATTGGGAATGTAAAGGAAACCCTTACTGGTTTTCCTCTCTGTTTTCCTGGAGCCCATTTTGGTGATGATTTAACAACCCTGATAGCTTCTTTATCAAGGGCTGGATCAACTCCACGAACGATACCTACATTTGAAATAGATCCATCAGGTTCAATAACAAATTTTACAAATACTCGGCCACTAATACCATTCTCAGCAGCAATTTCTGGATATTGTAAGTTGTTACCTATATAGGTTCTGAAACCGTCCTGACCTTTACCCTGGAAACTGGGCATATCCTCAACAATGAAGAAAATCTCAGCTTCTTCTTCCTCTTCTTCCTCTTCTGAAAACTCCATGATTTCAATTTCACTTTCCTGGTCTACTTCAAAGTCTTCCAGTTGCAATTCATCTTCCAATACTACATCATCTTCAACAATTTGAAGAACTTCAGTAACCTTGGGAGGTTCTGGTGGCTTCGGAGGCTCAGGTTGTTCTTGACGGGTGATTGGAATAATTTCTTCTTCAATCTGCTCTGAATCTCCAGTATCGAATTCATTTGCAGATAGACCGCCGCTTGTCCACTCAAAAGCGATCAGCATTAGAGATAGGGCTATTACAAGGCCCAACTGAAAGAAAACACCTTTTCTTTTTTCAAGGTTTACCCGATCATTTTTCTTTAGTTCCATTTTGATAAAATTTAGTGGCTAAAAATAGTTATTTCTTGATTTAAAATCAAATGATTCCAAATTTGTTTTTGAAAATCTGCAATAAAAACTATATTTTTTACTCACTATATAGGCCACAAAAATCAGTCCAAAATTCAGGTTTTCAGAATAAAAATTACTGATTAATGAAATAAATTCATTACTATTTTTTCTGTAGAATTTGTTTTTTGTTATTTTTGCATCCTGTTTTCATTGAAATATGGGGCATTAGCTCAGTCCCGATAAAATTGAAATCTTTGATTTCTTAATTTATCGAGGATCCTCGAAACATCATGATGTTTCGGGATTGGAAAGTATAATTGAGCAAAGCTTTGTGAATTTACGGAACTAGAGCAGGCGGAAATTCTTTGAGATTAATGATGTTATTTGAAATATGGGGCATTAGCTCAGTTGGCTAGAGCGTTTGACTGGCAGTCAAGAGGTCATCGGTTCGATTCCGATATGCTCCACACAGATAATCAAAGGGTTACAGTCGTTCAGATTTGTAACCCTTTCTTTTTTGCCAGAAATTTGCCAGACAGCTGATGAGAAGGGCGATTACGCTCATCATTTTATCTCCTTTTTTAACTCAACGAACTGAAAATCCCCATAGTAGTATAGTACAATTTAAGCTACATAATCTGTATATTTACTCATATACCGCTATTGGCGGTAGAATATAAGTCTTACTCATAAGTCTATGAATTAGTATTAACAAAAAGGATGTTGAGCAATGAGAATTACAATTGCATATAATCTTCGCATGGATGATACGGAAGCTACAGCTGAACTCCTCACGAAGGCGGACATAAGTCGGATATCCGATGCCATTAATAGTCTTCAACATAAAGTTACGGAAGTTGAGGTTTCGGGTAAACCAAATGATGTGATTGATCGCCTTATCGAAAGTGAACCTGATCTCATATTCAATCTGGCAGAGGGGACGATCGGCAGTTCCCGTGAGGCTTTCTATCCCGGTTTGTACGAGCAAATGGGCATTCCGTTCACTGGCGGAAACGCATCACTGCTTCATCTCAATCTTGATAAACATCTTGCTAAAACCGTCTTGGCATCGCACGGAATCAACATCCCCAAAGGTGTTTTGATTACCGAGAAGGAACGAAATCTACCCGATAATTTACAATATCCCCTAATAATTAAGCCGAATTCTGAGGGATCAAGCAAAGGTATTACACAGGATTCAGTTGTTGAATCACATGATCAGGCCCAGGAAAGAATAAGCAAATTATTAAGACATTATCCCGCAGGTCTTGTTGTTGAGGAATTTATAGGAGGCCGAGAACTCAGTATTCCCTTGCTTGAAAGCTTTCCGGGTAAATTGCTTGACATCGTTGAACACACTTTTGACATGGACAAGATCGATGGCAAATACAATGTATATGATTACGACATGAAACAAGGAGGAGAAGCAGCAAAATCAGTTAATGTTGTTTGTCCTGCCAATCTTAACTCCCAGGAGAATAAAGCTGTTGTAAAAATGGCCCGTGCGGTTTTCGATATCATGTCTTGCCCTGATTTTGGCCGGGTAGATATTCGATTACATACAAACGGGCAACCTTATTTTATTGAACTTAATCCGCTACCAAGTCTTCATCCAAATGCTTCCCTTATAACGGCAGCCAAATCGCGCGGACTCGAATCAAGGGATGTTATGCGGTTGATCATTCGCTCTGCCGCTCGCCGATACGGCTTGGCAATCAGATCGATGAAGCAGCCCAAAAACGGTAAAATTACATCAGGTGCCTCACGACCTACCGCCAGAGAACTGGGGATCCAAATTGGCCGGATGCGCCCGGGAATTTATAATGCAATCACAGATATTAAGGGCGTTCGTGTTGGCCATTTTTCTCGGATAGAAGATGGTGTTCCAATTCCCGGAGGGACAGGGGTCAGTTGCATACGTACTGGTATTACAGCAATTATGCCCGCTGGACAGGCTTATGCCAATCGGATTGTAGCCGGTGGCTTTATCCTCAACGGTGTTGGAGAGATGGCTGGACTTACCCAAGTTATGGAAACAGGTTGGCTGGAAACACCAATTCTTCTCACAAATTCGCATTCAGTTGGTCGGGTACATGATGGCGTTGTCAACCAAATGATTAAAAAGTACCCTCTTCTTGGAACCGAAACCGATGTGATTCTACCTGTAGTTGGCGAAGCCGACGATTCTTTTCTGAACGATATAAGAGTTGGATCCTGTTCAGCACAAGACACCGTTAAGGCCATAAAGGCGGCATCATCCGGACCGGTAATGCAAGGCTCGATTGGGGCTGGCACAGGAATGACAACTTTTGACTTTGCCGGAGGAATAGGTACTTCTTCCCGAATATTAGACCTTTCTGGAAACGATACATTTACAGTTGGAGTGCTTGTACTTTCAAACTTTGGAAAGATGCATAACCTTACCGTAGATGGAGCCGTTGTTGGCAGACAACTGAACGAGGAATTCGATGTGACAGGACGTCGGGAGGTGTCAGAGGGATCAATCATCGTTGTGGTTGCCACCGATCTCCCACTCATTACCAGTCAACTTAATCGTGTAGCCAAACGGGCTGCTCTTGGTCTTGGCCGAACAGGTTCTTATGCTGCCTCAACCAGTGGTGAAATTATAATTGCTTTCAGTACTGGTAACCGTAAGCCTCGGCAACCCAACACAAGCAGTAATTTTTTAACTTTAAAATGTATTTCCGATTCTCATATAAATTTGGTTTATGAAGCGGTAATCGAAGCAACCGAAGAGGCCGTATTAAATGCAATTTGCTGCTCTAATGGAATGAGTGGACGTAAGCAACGCTGGTGTCCGCCAGTTCCACACGAACGCATTATCGAACTATTGAAAAATGGAAGAACAATTCATGAAAGTAATTGAGAAATATAACGACAGTCAGCACAATCCATATTGGAAGTATCAACTTGGACCGGGTACGTACGAAGTAAAAGATACGCCCCAACGCGTTGAAGCCATTAAGAAATCCCTTCACGCCGATGAACGATTTGAATTTCTTACAGCAAAGCCCTTTCCGGAAAGACTAATCACCCGACTACACCCCTATCACGATTATATCAGGAACACAGCATTAAGTTTACAAAACGATGAGGAGGAGTTTTATCCCGATCTATTCCCTGGCGAGGGTGCCCATCGCAGAAAAAGATCTGATTCACCACTCTGGGGAGGGATATGGTGTACCGATGCAGTTACACCCATTAAAAGAAAAACCTATGAAGTTGCACGTGCCTCTGCTGAAACTGCATTGACCGGCGCTGAATTAATCCGCAATGGCCATGAAAAGACAGTATATGCCCTGTGCCGACCCTCCGGACATCATGCAGGACCCCGTGTATTTGGCGGCTATTGCTACTTTAATAATGTAGCTACTGCTGCCGAGTATTTATTACCTGAAGGTAGAGTAGCGATTGTAGATATAGATTATCATCATGGAAACGGAACACAGGAGTTTTTTGATGATATAAAGTCTGTATTTACTGCATCCATTCATGGTGATCCTGATGATGAATACCCCTACTTTTGGGGCTATGCCGACGAAAAAGGCAAAGGTCAGGCTATTGGTACAAATCATAATGAACCTTTTCCCAGGGGTACGCAATTGGAACAATACAGCAAAGCTTTAGATCGCATACTTAATAAAATTCGTGAGTTTAATCCTGCATACCTTATTATTGCCGCAGGTTTCGATACGCATGAGGCTGACCCTATTGGTGGCTTTAAGCTTCGCACGGAAGATTACTTTGCAATGGGTAAACAGTTTCAGTCTCTGGGAATACCCACATTAGTATGCCAGGAAGGTGGATACAACATTGATGTTTTAGGAGAATGTGTGAAGAATTTCCTTCTTGGGCTGAGATAAAACAAGTGCTACTGATGAAAGAAAAAACAGAGCGCCAAAGGGTCCACTTCAGAGGTAACATCTCATCGTTCTTTAGATGAGTGAAAATTAAGCATAACAAATCACTGCACTGGATTTTTACTCCGCTGCGATCCGTAAAAACCAGTGAGCTCAATCGTTCTACAAACCACAATAATCAAAGGAAATTGAAGCATTAAAAATTGTTCCCCAGAATATTGCCAGCTAAATTGCCAGCCAAGTGGAAAATGGGTGGAGTATATAGGAAAAAGAAATCTAATTATAATTGTAATGTAGTGTATGAGAGTATAATGGAGTCAGGTGGGAAATCCCGTATTGTCTCTGGCAGTCAAGAGGTCATCGCATCGATTCCGATATGCTCCACTCTAATAATCAAAGGGTTACAGATTTCAGAATTTGTGACCCTTTCTTTTTTGCCAGTTTTTTGCCAGCCAGCTGATCAGATTAGCGATTATGTACACTATGTAAAGAACGATTTACTAGTACACATCAAATATAAAACTAATATCTTAGTTAATCAACTAATTCTTTAGTTTTATTGAAGGATTGCTGTCGTTCAGATTTGTAGCTTTTTCCTTTTTGCCAGCATTTTGCCAGCAAGTTGTTCGGAATAGGTGGAAACCCCTATAATATAATAGGGGTTCAATCACTAAAATGCTATACTAAGCATATTTCAACAACACATTTTCAAACCCAGGATTGCCTGAAAATTCAGCTAATTATGTGCAAACTCACCAAACGATAGCAATTTCATTTTCTGCTATGGGTGCTGTTGTTTAAGTAGCTGCTTTGTGAGCAGGGAGTCGTAAGTTCAAACCTTACAACTCCAACGGTTGATAATAAGGGTGTTAGACATGATTTGACTTCCTTTTGTATTTTGTATAGGTGAAACATGGGGGAACCAATTCTCTTTTTTTCGTTATACAGCCAGGTGTAACAATTTTTCAGAATTTTCGTTAGAGTTAAAAGTGCCATCAGTCCCAACAATCTAATGAGTTATTTTTTTCACATCTACTACGAAGAACTAAGCCGAATAGTTCCTGGTTTGGTGATTCTCCGATGTTTGGTTGGATTAGGAGGAATTTATTGCCTGATGCTGGATATAACCTCATCCCGGGGTAGTTAAGTTGTACTTCTTAAAAACAAGTGGAATGGTTGGAGAAAATAGCTTACTTATTGTAAGAATGAAGAATCTGCGGAAGAGGGTGCTACTTGGATACAACTCAAGTTATGTTTAGAAAACTCCATTAGATTTGAATAAGATTTTTAGTAAGTTATTAGTTATAATTTTAATTTCATTCCTGTACTCGATTGTTTCATGCAATAGGGAACAGGTATCAGAATTTCCACTTATTCAGACTGGTGAAGTGGTGGATATCGACAGCACCGGTGCCACTCTATATGCTAATATTCTGGCCCTTGGAGAAGAGCCCATTCTGGATTATGGTTTTACCTGGAGCAAGACCCCCAAACCTTCAGTAGCTAACGCAAATGTTATTTCTGTTCCAGGCTCGCCAGAGACCAGAATAATCAGCCACAGGCTATCATCAGCTTTAAGAGAAGGGGGAGATTATTTTGCCAGGTCATTTATCCGGAACGCTCAATATACTACCTATGGCCGAGAAGTGCATTTCATCAGCCATGGTGGAGCAATCCCTGTAATTACCGACATCTTTCCTTTGCGGGGAAACCTGAATGACACCGTGACCATCCTGGGAGATGGTTTTAGCGATGATTCAACAGATAATATGGTGCATTTCGGCATTCATGAAGCTAAAATTCTGTATGCGTCGCTTGATTCTATCGAAGTGTTGGTCCCCGCTTTGCTGGGATCTCCTTCCTCAAGCATTATTGTATCTGTGTTTAGTAGAAAAGCAGTATCGGCAGATCCATATGAACTAATCCCTCCCATAATTAACAGCATAGACACCAGCGGCACTTATGGATCGCAGATAGAAATAAGGGGTGCCAACTTTTTATCCAATCCTTCCAGCCTCTATGTTAGTATTGATCAGATTGAGGCTGAGATTACGGAGTTGGAGGACGACAACCTAAAAATCAGAGTTCCCCTGGATCTTTTGAAAAGAAACAGCAAGGTTCTGGTCAGGATGAATAACATTGCGGTCGCAAGTGGGCAGGAATTTACTCTTGAAGGGATCGAGATCAGTGATTTCTCGCCAAAAAAAGTACTTACAGGAGAGACGCTCACTCTTACAGGCTCTTATTTTTGCCCGCTTGCTGAAAGGAATACAGTAACCATAGGTGGGCTCGAAGTGGAGGTTGTTAGTGCATCCGGCCATGAGCTGAAAGTATTCATACCCACCCAGGACCAGGTCATATACCCCAGCAGGTCATTAGAAATTGAAGTAACGGTACTGCATGAATCTCGGACCTATGCGGAAACCCTCACTATCAATGACCAGTTGTTCCGCTTACCTGATTCCCCGCTAACGAAAAGTTTCTATACATATACTCCTCAAGGCAGTTATCTTCCAGCGAGCTGTTTTGTCCACGAGGGTCATGCCTATATTGGACTACATATGCTTCCGGAGTTTTGGCGCTATGATCCGAGAACCAACTCCTGGGAAAGGCTGAGAGATTTTCCGGGAGATCCCAGATTCTTCAGTGCAGGTTTTGTACTTGGAGATAAAATATTTTTCGGTACTGGCACAAATGGCAAAAAAGATCTGAAAGATTGGTGGGAATATGACATTCCCAGTAACAGCTGGACGCAAAAAAAAGATTTTGTGGGTACGGCAAGATCCGGGGCAGTTGCATTTCAGGTTAACCAGGAGGGATTTCTGGGAACAGGATTTCAAAAGTTTGGTCTTGAGGATAGTTTGCCCGACTTATGGAAATATATGCCCGAAAGCGATGATTGGATAGTGGTTAGTAATTATCCCGTACCTGTTTCAAGATTTGGAATTGCTATTCCCAACTCCTCCGGGGTCTATATTGGCTTAGGTGGGTATCGTTATGAGGGACATTACGAGGATCGGGTATTTATCTACGATCCCTCCTCGAATCAGTGGAGTAATATAAATAATCATCCTTATAATTCTTTGGGTTACCCAACAATAGCTTTTGAATTGAACGACCTGGTATATACGGTTAGCCGGAATGGTATTCATTTTTATGATGAAGCTTCCAGTACATGGATATTTGAGCCCACTACGATACACTCTAATATATATCGTGGAATCGGATTTTCATCTGGTGGTAAAGGCTATGTTGGTCTGGGCTGGGATAATCACATGTGGGAATTCGATCCATCTCGATAGCAGGACATAATGAAAAAGATCACACTAATCATATTCATTGTATTCGCAGGTATTACAGCCCGCTCACAATTGATAGACAACAATATCAATTTCTTCCTCAGCTATTCCGCGGGAAGCTTCCTGGGAGAAGAGATGACCATTGAAGATAACTTCAACTACCCGGCTCTCTTCTCAAATTTCCAGGATGTATCCGGATACAAGATCCAGGTCCTGGTAAAAAAAGGTAACCACTTAAGTTACGGTGCCGGCATGGAATTGATGGAAGCTTCCGATTGGGTTCTGCCTGGACATACAGATTTCAGGGACTCCCGAATGACACTCTATTCTTTGTCGCCCGAAATCAAAATCCACACCGGCTTTCAGACCCAAGGGATATTTAATCGCCTGCGCCTTTATGGCAGTCTGGCTCCAAGCTTTGGGGTAATCCTGCTTAACCTTGCCGAATCGCCTTTTGAAATCCAAGGAACCGATACACTCCAATCCACATTCCTGGAGAACAGAGAATTATTTGCAGGTTTCAGCGGATCAATGGGGATGGAGTATGCATTGTCCCAGGGGATTGGCCTTTTTATCGAATACTCCCAGCATTTCAGCTGGGCCTCATCCCTGGTATTCCAGGAAAGCGCCTTCTTTAGATCACAGGTGCAATTCGGACTGATGATCCGGATTTTGAAAGATAAACGTTACTATTATTACCAATAGACATGAAACAGGTTTTGTTGCTATTAGTGTTATCCCTTGTATGCATTTCCGGCTGGGCCCAGGATTCTGAAATATACACGGATTACCCTACGGAGAGCGAGAACATTTACGATATCTGCTTTACTCAATCCGGGGAGGTACTTGCAATTGCCGATAATAGCTCAGTTAGGGCCTTCGCTGTCTCATCTAAGGAACTAATCTGGGAATTTGAGAATGGACACACAGACCATATAATGAGCCTGGATATTTCTCCAGACAGCACTCTTATGGTTACCGGTGGAAGAGACAGCCTGGTGGTGATCTGGGATTTTATAAATCGGCAAAAGCTGGATTTACTTACATTCCATCAGGGCCTGGTAAACTCTGTTGTCTTCTCGCCCGACCGCTCTTCCCTTGCTAGTGGCGGAAGTGATAAAAAGGTGATTATATATGACTTCCTTGAGAAAAAAATTCATTTCGAGCTCACTCCCGGCGATGGGGAGATTAGTTCTGTGGCCTTCTCTCCCGACGGTGCACTCTTGGCCTGTTCCGGCGAAAACAGGATCATATCTATTTATGACATGCAAACTGGCAGTCGGGTGGCTGAACTATCGGGACACAAAGACTGGGTTCGGGAGGTCAAATTCAGCTCCAACGGAAAACGGCTGATCTCCTGTGGAGATGATTCTCAGGTGATCACATGGAATTGCATCAAACCTCAAAATACATACCAAATCTCCTCAAGACGAATAGGCATGAATTGGTTGCTATCTGCCGATTTCCATACCGATAATTTTTCGTTTGCTGTGGGTGGTTTTAACGGGAAGGTAAATCTGGTAACACCCTTTAACACCTTTGTGGCGAAAGTGAATTCCCCCGTTACCAGGGTCCGTTTCAAACCGAACAAGGGGATGTTATTAACGATAGCTGTTGCCACAAGGGGAAACGGGGTATGGTTAATCGATGTGAAAAAACTTGAGCCGAGGAAATAAACTTTCATTTGATCTTTAAAGAATGACAATAATACCATCGAAACACACCAGGCTCTATTTATCAGCAATGCTGTTTTTCAATGCAATCGCCATTTTTGGCCAGACTGATTTCAGAGCCGGTTATATAGTTACTAACGATCTGGATACTATTTTCGGAGAAATAGATAACCGCGGGGACATGCGTAATTGCAGAATCTGTTCTTTCAGGATGAATCAGCAGGCCGGTATTATGGAATATCAACCTGCAGATATTCACTCGTACCGGTTGACAGAAGGAAAGTATTATATCTCTAAGATAGTTCCGGTAAACGTTGATAAAAGGCAGGTTTTTGCTGAATACCTTGTGAATGGTATTACTGACCTTTATTATTACCGTGATGGAAGTAATGACCATTATCTGATAGAGGAAGAGGATGGAAGCATTCATGAGTTAACCGACAAGAAAGAGAAGATATATGTTGATGGGAAAAGCTACGAGAGGGAAAGCTATAAGCACATCGGTTTGTTGAAAGCCGCCTTTTCGGATTGTATGGAGGTGCAGCCGGAAATTGAAAATGCCTCACTGAGCCATAAATCCCTGATCCAGATAACAAGTGACTATCACGATTATGTTTGTGATGGTGAGAAGTGCATAATTTACGAGAAGGAAATCCCGGCATTTCGCCTGGTGGTTGCTCCGTTGGCTGGAATTGGGTTTTCTTCCATCAGTTTCAGTAAGCACCAGATTCTGACAAAGATTCATTTTGAAAACAATCTGGCCCCTTTTCTGGGATTACAGCTAAACGCCAGTGCTCCCAGGATTAACGAAAGGATCTCTCTTCAGTTGGCATCAAGCCTTTCGAAGGACTATTACTATGGTTTCCACCAGGAAGAGTTCATTTATTCTGTAACCATTCTTGATGCTCACCTGAATACCCTGTTCCTCAAATCCAGTTTTGCTCTCAAGTACACCTTCCCCAATGGAAAGGTCAGACCCACAGTAACCGCAGGCGGGCTCATGAACGTGCTATTATGGGGCAGTAGTGGGTATGTAGCAGAACAGGTGTCCGGCCAGGTAGTGAGCCTCAGCGCTTATACCGACCTCCCGATTAACAATATACTCTGGGGTGGATTTATCCAATTGGGCCTGGATTATCATCTTTTAAAGGAAAGGGAATTTTTCAGTAACCTGGGACTTGATATGGGAAAAGGTAGCAGCACAGAAGCAAGTACTAAACTTTGGTCGGTTTCGCTGAGTATGGGAACCTATTTTTAATAAATCATTATGAAAGGTAGATTACTCATGGGGACTAGAGTTCACCTCTTGCTTTTTTTGATTCTATTCTTGCTAAGCAACTGCGAAAAGGAGAAGGTCATCCACAGGAAGTATCCAAGACTTGATATCAGCGATACTGTTCAACAGGGTTCTTATGGTGTCGAATTCGAAGGAATGATTCTCACAGAAGGAGATTCAGAGATAATTGATAAAGGTTTTGTTTGGAGCGCGAATTCCAATCCAGACATAACAGTGTCCAGGGTTTCTGCTGGTTCGGGTGGAGACCCCAGAGTGTTTACCAGAAAAGGCAGTACTGACCTGTTTGAAAACACTGCATATTTTGTAAGGGCTTATGCAAGAACCAAAGATTTTACTGTCTACAGCAGAGAAATCTCCTTCACCAGTATATTCACCAAGTCCCCCTTTGAGCTTGTAAGCATTCATCCCAATGTAGCCATGTGGAATGATACTGTTACCATACAAGGAATGCATTTTTCTTTTCTTCCAAGCAAAACGGATGTTCTGTTTGGGGAAACAAAGGCCCAAATCCTAAGCTGTTCAGATACTGCCCTGAGGGTTGTGGTTCCCAAGGTGGATGAAATTCCACAGCTGCCTGTAACTGTCAAGATATATGAGGAATTAGCCAGTTTCGATGAAGAGTTTCATTTTATCTATCCAATAGTAAAAGACTATTATCCCAAAGAGGGTACCTTCCTGGATACCATCACCATTATCACCTCTGGTCTGCCTGAAAATCCCGTATGGATACAGGTGACATTTGATAGGAATACCGCCACTGTGGTTGACTACACTAAAAACCAGTTCAAGGTATTGGTGCCACAACAGATAGAGATACCCACTTCTTATGTAAGCACTAGTTTATATGGATTCTCCAGCACCTTCCCGCAGGCATTCATGCTAAAACCACCGGTTATTAACGGATTTGTACCGGAAACCATATACATGCCGGGAGGGACACTCGCCATACAGGGTGCCAATTTCAATCCTGTGAAAACATCCAACAAAGTTTATCTCGATGGGATTTCATGCGAAATTCTGAGCAATTCCATGAGCGAGCTTGTTATTCAGGTTCCCCGTGAAATTATTGAGGACCCCTCCCAGGATCAAATACAAGGTATACCAGTTAGAGTTGAAGTTGCGGGTCAAAGCAATGTGCCAATTATACTGCCCCTTCATTACACCAATAAATGGTGTCGTAAAGCAGATTTTCCGGGCGGACAGAGATACAATGCTGTAAGTCATGGGTACAATGGGAAAGGATATTTTGGACTTGGAATGGCGAGAAATAGCTTTATCTTCACAGATCTCTGGGAATTCGATCCTGTGTCTGACCAATGGATACAAAAAGCATCCTTCCCTGTCACGGTGCGTGATTATTCAAGCTCTTTTAGAATCGATGACAATATATACCTTTGCTGTGGCACCCAGGACATGTTACGTGCAGTTGACGGCTGCCTGAATGAGGTATGGGTATATAATATCACGCAAGATAGCTGGACACAGCAGACCGATTTCCCAGGTCAAAAAAGGCACTCAGCTTTCGCCTTCACCGTTGATGGGAAAGGCTACCTGGGAGGCGGAAATTATGGAAATACCAGGCTTTATGACTTTTGGGAATACGATCCGGCAAACAACCTTTGGACACAAAAAGGTGAAATGCCACATATTGAGACCGGATACTACATGGATATAAGCACTTTTAGTGATGATGAATACGGCTATATTCTTGGAGTATACTCAAACACATCAAGTCGTGATTTTTGGAAATATGATCCGGGAACGGGCACATGGACTGAGTTAAGCGGTTTTCCTGCCCTCGAAGAATCAGTAGCCGGGTTCCATATTGACGGTTATATATACGCTGGAAGTTTCTATGGAGAAGAAAAAGGAGACTATAATTGTTTCAAATATTCCGTTGAGACCGATACCTGGACTTCGTACATTCAATCTGCATCAGAAAAACTCATTCCGGATGCCATGGTCATTAACAGTCAGGGCTATATTCTGGGAGGTGGAGGTTACAGCTACGGTGAACCACAATCAGTCTGGCAGTTTGATCCGCTAAAATAGGCTGATGCAAAATTTTCCATTCTTCCTATATTATAAGTTGCAGAACAATATAAAAATATGAATGGCAAGAAGTAATCTATGCAGATGCTATTAATGTCAAGCGTGATGAAAGGAAGATGCGTATAAAAGAATCCAATCTATTGTTGTTATTGTTCAGGATCGAAGGATGGTATTAGGGTAGGTTTGATATTCAATGATCCAGAAAACAGGGGGTGCAATATTGAGATCTTCGAAGTAGGCGAAAATATAAGTTATGGATATTCTACCTATTGTGGCAAAATAAAATGCAATGAGAACACGGATGTTTTATGTTTTACTCCTATCAAGATTTGATGGTTCAATGCATATAGGGAACAGAGGTTCTAACAAGGCGGGATTTGCTATCAATACTGGACAATCCGGTCCATTAGAGTCACCTCCTCCAGTTCGAATTGAGCCAGCAATTTCGGAGTTGATAATAACTTATTAAATAACTAATATCAAGTGTGTTATTCTGGCTCACTATTCCCCGGAACAGCTGGTCCACTGTCAACCGGAATGCTTTGCTCACATTGAATGTTTCTTCCAATCTACGCATAACAATGCAAACTCCATGTGGCATGTCACATGTTTTGCAGTCAGGTGGAAAAAACGGAAGCATTGACCACCTCGCGCCAGTAAGATTGAATTTGACTTACA
>JASJGS010000122.1:0-24940 GCA_033791445.1 Bacteroidales bacterium
CAAAAATAAAAAACATGAAAACAAGATACCCCTTTACGAGATTTATTTCATTCTGGATATTTTTTATAAGCTGTATAGTAATTCCTTTTGAGGGGAATTCTCAATCTCAGGCAGACCAGAATATTATTCCAAAATCTTTAAATAATATTCTATTGGATGAAAATGGTAATATGTATATCCCAACCGGGAATGGCCAGCCATTATATGTAGTTCCCTCAAGCCCAAAATTTGAGCTTTCAAAACTCCGTGGCAATCCAACAGGAACCAAAAATGGTATATTCTTCGACTTTCAGGATGAAGAATTCAACGGCATTTTATACTTCGGGTTGATAAATTACAATGACTCGAAACACCCTTTTCCCGTTTATCGTTCTAGTCCTGCAAGCATAACTGGTGGAAGAGCCTTAGTGCATTTTAATAGCCTTCGGGGAGCCTACGATATGACCGGATGGCAAGATTCTGGTAAAGGAACCCTGGGATACAGAGTAATTGATAGCAAAGGGGCAATTATTTACGATGGTATTACCAGTTTTACAGGCAAGGGTCCTTTCAAAGTTGTAAATACAATTGTAACTGGTCCGTTTATTAACCTTTTAGAATCTGAAAAGTTAACGATCTCATTTGAAACCAGTGAAAAATCAATTTGTGAGATTGAAGTCAATGGACAGGTATATAAAGATAAAGAAGCAGTGATCCAGCATGAAATTGAAATATCAGGGTTGAAACCCAGCCAGGATTACCCATATACAGTTAAATACGGAGAATTTGAGCAATCATATTCATTCAAAACAAGTCCACTCCCTGGCAGCAGGGAAAAATTTGTTTTTTCCTATTCCAGTGATTCGAGGGGCGGAAGTGGTTGGGGTGAGAGAAACCTGTTTGGGGCAAACGCTTATATCTTGAAGAAAATTATGGCTGTTAGTGCCCAGAACAATGTTGCATTCTCTCAATTTACAGGCGATTTAATAAGTGGCTATAGTACATCTGCAGAAGAGATGAAGTTGCAATATCACAACTGGAAAAGCGTGGTAGGACCTTTTGGGCATCATTTTCAGGTTGTATTGGGTATGGGAAACCATGAGTCATATGATATTATTTTCAGTGACGAAGCAAATGAATATACAGTTGTACTCGATAACTTCCCTTACGAAAATAATTCATCGGAATCATTATTTGCTGATGCTGTAGTAAATCCACACAATGGCCCAATTAGTGAAGATGGCTCAAAATATGATCCGGATGCCTCTACTACTGACTTCCCCTCTTATGATGAAACTGTTTTTTATTACACATACGATAATGTAGCAGTAATAAACCTAAACTCAGATTACTGGTATTCACCCTATAAAGAAGTTGTTCCGGTAGTAGGAGGCAATATACATGGTTATGTAATGGACAAGCAGTTAGCATGGTTCAAGAAGACACTCAAAGCATTGGAAAAGGATGATAACATAGATCATATTTTTGTCACTATACATACTCCTTTTTTCCCAAACGGTGGTCATGTTCACGATGATATGTGGTACAATGGGAATAATACATTCCGCCCATGGGTGGCAGGCACGGCTGTAGAAAAGGGCATTATTGAGAGAAGAGATCAACTACTTGACCTGGCCATAAA
Organism: Bacteroidales bacterium; assembly: GCA_033791445.1. GTDB lineage: Bacteria > Bacteroidota > Bacteroidia > Bacteroidales > VadinHA17 > JANTGF01. Next base: position 1,622 of record JASJGS010000122.1, read on the forward strand.
TAATACCGACAAAGTAGTCGCTTTTTTAACCGGGGATGAGCACAACTATTGTAAGACTGAACTTGGACCTGAAACAGTTATCTATCCAAATGATTACGAAGCTAAAAAGATTAAACTAAAGAGAACCATATACCAGATAAATAATGGAGCGGCTGGAGCTCCTTATTATGCCCAGCAAGAAACACCCTGGACCCCATTTACATCAGGATTTACGACGCAAAATGCAGTTTGTCTATTTACTATTGAGGGTGAGAGTATATATATGGTAGTTATAAACCCGGATACTCTCGAAGAGGTAGATCACCTAAAACTGAGATAGTTGAAAGGTATTTGCTAAACTAAATCTAGAGATCTACTTCCTGACCTATGCCTGACTCTTTGGCTTTATTGTAAAAGAGGTCTGCAGCAAATAGGTCAAATAAGGCGACACCCACCGATTTAAAGAACCGGGATTTGTTATCGGCTAATTTGACTTCGCCGGTCAAGAGTTTTCCAATGGAATAAATATCCTTTTCATCCACCAATCCATTGTTCAGCGGAGTAAGGATGTCTCCAGATTCTTTCAAAGCCATAGGTGTATCAACAAATACCTGTTCCAGCTTAGAAAATAAGGCATCAGGAAATTCCCTCATACTGGGTTTATAAGACCCAACACCAATAAATATCTTGCTCTCAAAGAGTTCTTTATCATTTTTAATTACTGGAGTGTTCGAAGTGGTAGTTGTAATGATCAAATCTGAGTTCCTTACCAGATCACCTGGACAGGAAGCTGCATTAACATTAGTTCCAGGAAATTCTCTTTGGATTACTTCTGTCAATTGCGCAATTCTATTTTCATCTGGATCGAAAACATTTAGTGTGGTAAGATTAAGTTGTGAGCAGGCAAAAAGGGCATGCCAGGTTCCCTGGGTTCCCGTCCCAAAAATTCCAACAGAATTTGTGTTTTTTTCGGAAAGATGACGCATGGCTACCCCACTTACGGCAGCAGTTCTTAATGCAGTTAATTTTGAACCATTTATCAAGGCCAAGGGTTCACCAGTATTGCCATTGTTGTAAATAACTGTACCCATTATGGGGGGTAAATCCAGCTTACTGTTTCCAGGAAAAACCGAAACCAGCTTGGTAGCCATTTTCTCTCCTGCCTTGGCTGGCATTAATAATAGGGTATCCTCCCCCTCATCCACATGCATTCGTGGAGGTAATATATACCCACCTTTTTCCTGCAAGATAAGAGCTTCTTCCATGCAGTTTACCATCTCATCATAAGACATCAGGACGTCCAGGTCATTTGAGTTAAGTATTAACATTGAGTATTTGATTGAAGTTAAACTAATTATAATTCTATGTCTACCTGGTTCCTTATGAAATCCTCTAAAACTTCTCTTTTTCGGATCAAATGAGGTTTGCTATCGACGATCAGTACTTCCGCCGGACGGAATCGAGAGTTGTACTGTGAAGACATACAGAATCCATATGCACCTGCATTCTGAATAGCAAGAAAATCTCCTTCACTTACCTCATTCAGTATCCGATCCACAGCAAAATTGTCAATTTCACAAAGATTGCCAACGATATTATATTTTTTCTGCTCACCTTCCGGGTTTGACAGGTTCTCGATTTCATGGAAAGCGTTGTAAAACATAGGCCGTATTAAATGGCTAAAACCTGAATCTACACCAACAAAATCGATGGTCCCATTTGTTTTCAGCACCTTGGCCTGAACCAATAAATACCCACTTTCGCCTAACAGGAATCTTCCTGGTTCAAACCAGAGCTGTATCTCTCTTTTCATTTTCAAGCATAATGCTTTATATAAAGGTTTCAATGCTTTGCCCAGATCCATTATATCAATCACCTTTTCATTAGATTGGTGCGCTACCTTAATGCCTCCGCCAAAATCCACATACTCCAGGTTGGGGAAATTTTCAGCCAATTCAAAAATTATTTTTGCCCCCTTTAAAAACACCTCTGGACTCATAATAACATGGCTCGAATGTATATGAATTCCATCGATGGACATTGAATACTTCTCAACTATTTCAAGAAGCTCATCAATCTGGGAAAGTGATATGCCAAACTTCGACTGGCTATGCCACTTCTCTACCTTATCCTTTTCTGATTCGGTTACAATATCAGGATTAAGCCGAATGCAGCATGATTTTTCAGAGCCGTACCTTTCACCAAACTTCTTAAGATTTGATAGGTTTTCAATATTTATTTGCACACCCATTTCAACAGCATCAATAATCTCCTGGAAACCAATCATATTGGGAGTAAACACAATTTGCTCTGGTACAAACCCGGCCAGCATACCAATTTTGATTTCAGGTATTGAAACCGTATCCAATCCTAGCCCATTTCTAAGCATCAACTTTAGGATATTGATATTCGAATTGGACTTCATTGCATATCTAATGTGCAAAGGATAATCCTCAAAAGCTTTTTTGAAAGATGAAATTTGTTTCTGGATTATGGAGACGTCATAGAGGTAAGTGGGTGTTCCATATTCTCTTGCTACCTCCAAAGCTTGTCCTTTTTTCATGCGGTGAAACTTACTAGGTTAATTACTTTCAATTACCTGCCCATCCTTTCGGTACACCTCAGCCGGCCCTTTCAATAAAATGGCTATTACTGTGACCTGTTCATCCAATACTTTCTCAGGAACATCAATATAGAGTAAGCCAGGGACTTCACTCCAATATTGTTTCATCATGATATTCCAATCGAGCTTCGTACCATTCCCGACTACCCATATACGGTTAATTTCATTTTTCAATCCCTTTATCAATATAGGTCCACTGGGCTTATTATCAAGAAAAAGGTAGAGTATTTCATGATTTTTTGATAAGGAAGTTGGTCCATTAAAATGGCCAGAAGGTAGTCCAGCTACTGTTTCATATATGGCCTCTTTATGTTTTCCTGTCCAACGACCAATCTCTTTGAGAATTGAGACCTGTTCTTCGGGGATACTACCATCTGCTTTAGGACCAATATCCAATAATAAATTTCCTCCCAGGCCAACGACATCGGCAAAAATCCGGATTATCTGGTTTGGAGTTTTATAATTGTGATCATTGTGCTGATATCCCCATGAATCATTCATTGTCATACACAATTCCCAGTAGTTATCAGCTGGCTTTGTAATTGGAACACCCTGTTCAGGTGTACCGTAATCGCCATATCCGTTAATCCTTGAATTTAAAATTACTGAAGGATTGCAATTCCTCACCTCCTCACTCATTTCCTTTGCTCTCCATTGTTTGGCATTGTAATCCCAGTCCCCATCAAACCACAATAAATCAGGCTTGAAGTTATCACAAAGTTCCAGAAGTTGCCCTCGATGAAAATCCAAGAATTTATTCCATCGAACAGAATCATTTGTATACCTTTTTTGCTCCCTTGTAAAATGTGGGTAATCAGGATGAGACCAATCAAGCTGGGAAAAATACAAACCCACTTTTAATTTATTCTTTTTCAATGCCTTTACATAGGGAGTAATCAAGTCTTTACCAGCAGGTGTTTTCTTTACTACATTTAAATCACTGAATTTAGTATTCCATAGGGCAACTCCATCGTGGTGCTTGGAAGTAAGGACTGCATATTTCGCTCCACTTTCCTTTATTAACTTCGCCCACTTTTCTGGTTGGTAATTCGAAGCTGTAAATCCATCCAATTGTTTCATATAATCATCATATGAAATATAGTTGTTGTAGAATGACCAGGATTCATCGATACCATTGACTGCATAAATACCCCAATGAATAAAAATGCCCAGTTTAGCATCGGCAAACCATTGCATGCGCTTGGCTTTATCTGTATCTGATTCCTGCCCGGAGATGGTTAATAAGCGTGTCAATATAAAAACCACCAGGATTATTTTCTGTATCATAGAATTCCTTTTTTATTGAAGTATTAATAATCTATTTCTTTCATATCTTTTCTTAATTCCTGTACAATTCCCTTCCCTTTTCTTGCCAGATAACTGGTTTCAAAGAATGGTATAAACTCTTCAATAGCCAGGGCAATTTCTCTTTTTAATTCTGGTTCTGCATCTGAAATATTTTTCAAGAAATCCATAGAATAAGATTTCACAAAGGGCCGTTTGGTTGGTTTACTTAAAATATTCAGACATTCATCTACTATTGCTCCATAATCCTCATGTAAGGGTTCGATGTAAGAAAGTATCCGTATCAGACTTCCTTTCTGATTCTCATGGCTTACACCAGGAAAACCAGCCAGGATATCTGGAATAAATGGTTTGACCAGGTCTTTATTTTTCTTCGTAATATGATTCAAAGCCCATGCGGCTCTCCAGCTAGATGGTTTCTCATCTGAAACAGCCAGTTTCACCAGAGGTATCATTATGTCAGGCTGGTTCAGGACTTCTTGCATTAATCTAACAGCCATTCCCTTTTCTGCGTTTTCAAGAGCTTCTTTTAATTCTGAATAAGTATACATATTACTTCACATGCAAAATCTAATAAATGATCAAACGAGAGGTTCCCATTTCTTTTCGTATTTCCTTCCCCACAGCTTCATGGCTGCATTGTTCTTTATGTGTCCATTTTTTGGATCACAATGTAAGTCTTTGCCTGTTCGATAGGCAATATTCGCCAAATGGCACAATAGAACGCTTTTATGTCCTTCATTTATGGGTGAATTTTGAATTTCAGCTTTTCCTCGAATGGTTTCCAGGAAGTTGTGCACGTGTCTGTCATCATTCCCGCCGGCTCCTACCAGATCAGTGGTTGCGCTTCTTGATTCAGCACTTACAGTTTTAATAGGCTTGCCAGCCAGGTCATACAAAATATAAATATTTCGATCTACCAAAACAGAACCTTTCGTTCCATAAATAACTGCTCCACGGCTTCTTCCCCATTTACCTAAGCCATTGCAACTCTGGCCATCCCAGGTGATAGATTTACCATCTTCGAACTGAAAAGAAGCATTTAAGGTGTCATACATTTCCCAATCATCATCTTTGTAAAAATTGCGAGCTCCAACCACTTCAACTTTGGAAGGGAAATTCACACCCAGCGCCCATCGGGCTATATCTAATTCGTGGGTGGCATTGTTGCAGGTTTCCCCTGTTCCCCAGTGCCAGAACCAATGCCAGTTGTAATGAACATAATTATCATGAAAATCGCGCCGTGGAGCCGGTCCCTGCCAGAGTTCCCAATCAAGCCAATCGGGAACGGGAACTACTTTCCCATTTCCAATTGATTTTCTCTGGTTGGAATACCATGTATACGCACTATATACATCTCCAATAATACCATTGTGGATTTCTCTAATAATTTCAATGGACTCAGGTGAGGACCGTTGCTGATTTCCCATCTGTACTATTTTTCCATGCTTTCTTTGTGAAATTACCAGCATCTCCCCTTCCAGTGGATTTTGACTACATGGTTTTTCAACGTAAACATTCTTCCCAGCATTGAGAGCCATTATAGATGCAGGTGCATGCCAATGGTCAGGAGCTGCAATTACCAAAACATCTACATCCTGATCATCCAGAACTCGTCGAATATCAGTGCTTGCTTTAGGCATGGAACCTGAATGTTCATGAACATTCTTAACCGTTTCATCCAAAACCCTTTTGTCAACATCACAAATGTAGGAAACTGAGGCACCTGAAGCATTTTGGAATACTCTTGCCAGATGTGCACCCCTGCTATTTGTACCCATCACTGCAACATTCAGCCTGTCATTTGCGCCTATTATACCTTTGTAGCTTTTTGGTGAGAGCCCCATTGCCATCCCACCTAATGCGAGACCCGCTGAGCTAAGTGTTGTTTTTTTTACAAAATTTCTTCTGGTTGTTTTCATAGCTGAATTCTTTAAGATTTTATTCAGAAAAAGTAAAACAAAGAAAATTTCCTTTAGGGCATTTTATATAAACCGAATTCGGCGACTGTAGGGCTAGTCCGTGATTTTAATATTCTGAGACGAACCTGTTTAGCACTTACCGGATTAAATCTTAATAAACGCTTGTATCCAATCGTAGTTCCTTTTGTAACCGGTTTCCATTCCTGACCTTCTAAAACTTCAAATACAAATTCCTCAACACGCTGTCCTAATCTAATATTTTCCTGGAGGGATAAGACATTAAAATTCTTCTCCTCAGGTAAAACCATTTCAATCACCATCTCCTTTTTCGTTTTTCGGGAAGTCCAGAAAGTGGTTAAATCCTGATCAAATAAATCTGCGGATTTTCCAATCTTAGTGTATTCATCAGGTAGAATTTTAGCATCGAGCGCAAGGTTTTCTGTGAAGGTTTGATCCAAAATATTTCTAAAAGACTGAAGAGTTTGAATATCGTTCTCATGTATCAGTCCACGTTTATCAGGGGGAATATTTAATAGCAAGAGTGAATTTCTTCCTACCGAACTAAAATAAATATCCACTAATTTTTCTGGAGATTTAACAAGATCATCCTGTGATTCGTGATAAAACCAGCCAGGTCTTATTGACACATCTACCTCTGAAGGATACCAGACCAGAGCCTTCGCCTTGAGGACTTTTTCCCTGCTTCCAAGATCTTTTTCGGTAGGTTTAATTTCGGGCCTAACAGTTAACTCTTTCTGCGAATTACCGCTAATTAAATCCTGATTAATATTATTCGCCGGAACAACACTCCACTCTGTATCACGCCCATAGCCACTTTCCGTTCCAACCCATCTGATATCAGGGCCAGAAACAGCGATTACCGCATCTGGCATAAGTTCACGGATAAGTTCATAATATCCTTCCCAATCGTATACCTGTCTTTTTCCATTCGGCCCCTCTCCATTTGCACCATCAAACCATACCTCTGCCACCTCTCCATATTTGGTTAACAATTCTCTTAACTGATTCTTGAAATATTCATTATAGGCATCTGTACCATAGCTCTGTTCATGCCTATCCCAGGGGGACAAATAAACACCCAGTTTAATTCCATATTCAGCACATGCTTCTGCGACCTCCTTGATGACATCCCCATTTCCATTTTTCCATAAACTGTTCTTAACTGAATGATCAGTATAGGCACTGGGCCACAGACAAAAACCATCGTGGTGCTTTGCGGTAATGATTAATAGCTTCATTCCAGCATCTTTGACAGTTCTTACCCATTGACGGGCATCCAACATCTCAGGATTAAACCATTCCGGGTCTTCAGTTCCATCTCCCCATTCTTTATCGGTAAAAGTGTTTATAGTAAAATGAATAAAGGCAGCCATTTCATATTCCTGCCATTTTAACTGCTGATAGGATGGAGCAATATTAGCAGCCAGCTCTATAATTTCAGCCGGAGGAATATCAGGTGAGATGAAAACTTTATTATTTCCAATGTTATCAGTCTGTTGTGTGCAGGAATAAAATAATGAAACCAGGAAAGAAAAAGTTCCAAGAAAAGTTAATATTTTCATTTCTATTTTTGTCCAATTAGTTTTTAAAAATACTTATTCTAAATCAAACTTTGAGACTAAATTAGATTTAGGCAAAAAAAAACTCCTGACGATTGCCAGGAGTTAATAAACAATAAACAGTTTTTTTATTTTTCAATTTCCAGTAATTCAATATCAAATACGAGTGCTGTGTATGGTCCTATTAGTTGTCCAGCTCCTCTTTCGCCATAAGCCAGGTCATATGGAACAAACAAGCGCCATTTTGAACCAACTTTCATCAATTGCAAAGCTTCAGTCCAGCCAGCAATTACCCCATTAACAGGAAAAGATACTGGTTCACCACCGACAGAACTGTCAAATTCTGTACCGTCAATCAAGGTTCCATGGTAATGTGTTTTTACTTTATCTGTTGCACTTGGGATAGGTCCTGTTCCTTCAGTAATCACCTCATATTGCAATCCACTAGGCAGGGTAATAACACCTTCTCTTTTCGCATTTTCAGCAAGGAATTCAGCTCCTTCTTTTTGGAGTTCTTCAGCTTTCTGTTCTGAAGCTTTATTGAAAAATTCTTGTAAAACAGTATTACATTCTTCTTCTGGTATTTGAAGATCCATTTCTTTTACCGCAGCCTTAAATCCAACTGTAAAGGCATCAATATCTATACTATCAAAACCTTGCTTCAAATAATAAGCACCTGCAGTTACTCCCAGACTATAGCTTACTCTTTCTATTTCGGTATCCAGATTTACTTTTTCCATTTTTTTATTTACATTACATGACATAAAAAATCCTGCTATAATCAGCAGTATTACAATTTTTTTGAACATAATTAATTATTTAGGTTTTTAAAAATTCCTGCAATTATACGGCTTAATTTTGCAATAAAAAAACTATTAATCGTTCTTTTAGGCAATTAATCCTGTGATGGTCACAATTTAATAAAGTAGGATGAAAATTTGTTTATAGAATTTAATCAAGCTCCTTAATTACCCGGCATGGATTTCCTACTGCCAGAACATTTGGAGGTATATCTTTCGTTACAACACTACCAGCTCCGATGACTGATTTGTCACCTATAGAAACTCCTGGCAAGATGATAGCAGATCCACCAATCCAAATATCGGATCCAATAGTAACAGGTTTGGCATTCTCTACTCCACTGGCCCGAATTTTAAAATCTGTTGGATGAGTAGCTGAATAGATTTGCACGTTGGGAGCAAACAATACATTGCTTCCAATTTTCACATAGGAGACATCTAATATGACACAGTTTACATTAAAAAAAACATTTTCACCTAAGGTAATATTATATCCATAGTCGCAAAAGAAAGGTGGCTCTACCTCCAGAGCTCCTCCTATTTTTCCAAAAAGTTTTTGCAATATCTGTTTTCTCAAGGCGGGTTCATCAGGTCCGGATTTGTTAAATTGTTGCAACAATAACCGGGTTCGCAACCTGTCTTTTATCAAATCTGAATCATAGGGATTGTACAATTCCCCCATCAGCATTTTCTGTTTTTCAGTTTTCATATATATGACTGATTTATTCCGAAAAGAAATTCCCTTCAACTAAACTCCCAAATTTTTGATAGTCTTTATACAACTTAAGGTAAACTTCTGCATTCCTTTTATCCGGCAGGTATTCTTTTTCATACCCAGCACCCATATTTTTTTGAGCTTCCTCAAAATCAGAATAAATTCCAGCCACAACGGCAGCTGCCATAGCAGAACCCAAAGCGGAAGTTTGCTCTGATTTTGCTACCAGAATGGACATATTCAGCACGTCAGCAACTATTTGCATAACAAAAGGAGACTTTTTTGCGACCCCCCCCATGGCTATGATCCCATCGATACGAATTCCCTCCTCTTTGAATCGATCTACAATAGCTTTCGAACCAAAGGCCGTAGCTTCCACAAGCGCTTTAAATATTTTTGGTGCATCCGAACCCAGGGTTAAACCCAAAATTGCTCCTTTCAAGGAATGATTTGCATCTGGTGTGCGCCTGCCATTCATCCAGTCAAGAGCAACTATAGTTGATTCTTCAACAGGAATATTTATTGCCGCTTCTGATAGTTCCGATATAAGCCTATCAGAAATTTCCTTTATCAAATTATTCTTTGAGATATCATCCACCACTGAGGATTCTGTTATTACATTCTCCACTGGCCATAACAATACTTTTTTAAACCAGGCATAAATATCACCGAATGCAGACTGACCTGCTTCCAACCCAACAAGACCAGGTGTAATTGAGCCATCAACCTGACCACAAATACCACTTATTAAATTTCCTTTCACATCCTCTTCCGGAGCAACCATCATATCACAGGTGGAGGTTCCCATAACTTTGCTCATATAATAAGGTTTAATCTCTCCACCCACCGCACCCATATGAGCGTCAAACGCACCCACACCGATAGCAACATCACCTGGTAAACCTAACTTCTCAGCCCATTCTTCTGAAATTTTCCCAGCTTCTACATCTGAGGTAAATGTATCCTCGTACAGTCTATCTCTCAAACCTTTAAGAAGTGGATCTAATTCTTCTAGAAATTCTTCAGAGGGTAAACCACCCCATTCGGCATGCCACATAGCTTTATGTCCTGCAGCACAACGACTTCGCTTAATTTCCACTGGATCTGTATTTCCTGATAGAAGGCCCGCAATCCAATCACAATGCTCCACCCAGGAAAAAGCGGATTCTGCAACTATTTTATCCTCGCGCAATACATGTAGGACCTTTGCCCAAAACCACTCAGAGGAATAGATACCTCCCTCATATTTAGTATAATCAACACCTGTCCATGATCTTGCAAGTTTGTTGATCTCATCAGCTTCCAGCAGGGCGGTATGATCCTTCCATAAAACAAACATGGCATTCGGATTGTTCTCGAAACCAGGCAAAAGCGATAAAGGTGTTCCTTCTTTGTCAACAGCCACTGGAGTAGAACCGGTTGTATCTATTGATATTCCTACAATATTGGAAGCAATATCCAGGCTACATTGTGAAACTGCTCCAGTGATGGATGATTGGATCCCCTCGATATAGTCTTTTGGATGCTGTCGAAATTGATTCTTTGAGGGATCACAGTATTTCCCCTCTTTCCATCGAGGATAAAGGAATACTGATTCGGCCACTTCCACTCCATTTACAGTATTTACAATGACTGCCCTTACTGAATCTGTGCCAAAATCGACACCTATGGTAAATTTGGATTTTTCCATTTAGAAAATTATAATTTTATCAAAACCTTAATACGATTAAAAGTTAATTCGATCTGTAACAAAATAAATGTTAAATATATCTGTTGATCAATTGTTCAAATAATTCCTGTTTCCCACTAATTTGTTTTGGTTCTCCATTTTCCAGGGCATACTTTCTAAGATCTGAAAGAGAAAGTTTTCCCTGCTCAAAACTCAATCCAGCTCCATAATCAAAAGAGCTGTACCGCTCTTTTCTTCGGGCCAGGTAATCAGAGTCTTTAAGAATTTTATCCGCAATAATCAGGGCTCTTGCAAAAACGTCCATGGCGGCAATATGGGCTATAAAAATGTCTTCCAGATCGGTGGAATTTCTCCTGGTTTTGGCATCAAAGTTAATTCCTCCAGTTGTGAACCCGCCTGATTGCAGGATTACCAACATTGCTTCAATAGACTCATACAGGTTTATAACAAACTGATCGGTATCCCAGCCATTCTGGTAATCGCCACGGTTTGCATCAATGCTTCCAAGTAAGCCCGCATCAGCTGCAACCTGAAGATCATGCTGGAATGTATGGCCAGCTAAAGTAGCATGGTTAACTTCAATGTTTAACTTAAAATCTTTATCAAGTTCAAAGTGTCTCAAGAAGCCTATAACTGTCTCTGAATCAAAATCATACTGATGCTTGGTGGGCTCCATGGGTTTCGGCTCAATTAGAAATGTTCCTTTGAAACCCTGTTTTCTTCCATAGTCTCGAGCCATGGTAAGAAACCTGGCCAGATGTTCCTTTTCCCTTTTCATATCTGTATTGAGAAGAGACATATATCCTTCACGGCCACCCCAGAAAACATAATTTTCTCCACCGAGAGCGATTGTTGCCTCCAACGCATTTTTAACCTGTGTACCAGCCCAGGCAAGCACATTAAAATCTGGGTTAGTGGAGGCCCCATTCATATATCTTGGGTTTGAAAAAACATTGGCTGTTCCCCAGAGTAGCTTAATTCCACTTTCCTTTTGCTTTTCTTTCGCAAATTCTATCATTGTTTTAAGCCTGCTCTCAGATTCCTCAATAGAGTTCCCTTCCTCTACCAGATCAAAATCATGAAAACAATAAAAGGGAGTTCCCAGTTTTGTAAAGAACTCGAAAGCAGCATCCATCTTGTTCTTGGCTCTGGAAATGGCATCATTACCAGCATCCCAAGGAAACTTTTTGGTGCCCGGGCCAAAAGGATCAGCACCTGTTCCACAGAAGGTATGCCAATAAGCAGTTGCAAACCTGAAATGCTCTTTAAGTGTTTTTCCCTCAATTTTCAGATCTTCATTGTACCATTTAAAAGCCAAAGGGTTATCGGATTGTGGTCCTTCATATTTCACTTTACCAATTCCTGGAAAGTATTCTTTGTTGCCAATTAGATAATTTTTCATAATTCAATATTAAAGCCAATTTAATTTGAGTATTTGATTCTTATACAATTTATTTCATGTAATGCCTGTCGGCAAAGTCCATATATTTATTCCAATCATAAAGGCTTACTCCATGCCCTCCCGCTCGAATATGGTAACCAATCTTACCTTCCTGAATTGCTGTATTCAGAGGTGGCATAGTGGCTGTTTCAACACCTTTCAATCCAAACAGTTCATATACCGGGTTTGCGTTTAATCCAGACAAAAACTCACCACGGGGATCGGCCCACAGATCCCTGTCGGCACTGGCTATGTATACCAATCTGGGAGCAATTAGTGCAACTAACATATGTTGATCAAATGGCAATTCATTTTCTTTGTTATTGTAATTCTTGAAATTCTCACAAAACCAATGTGGAAAGCTATTGTTTATACGTTCCACTGTTTCTCCATACTTTCTCCTTGACAAAGCTGCTCCTCCACAACCAGAGTTATTTGAAATTACCAGACTGAATCTCTCATCAAGAGCACCTGCCCATAGGGAAGTTTTTCCTAACCTGGAGTGTCCAAATACGGCAATCCGGTTAGGGTCCACAGAATTATCGGTCTCAAGATAATCCATTGCCCTGCTTAAGCCCCAGGCCCAGGTAGCAATAGACCCCCAGGCATTATTTGACCGTGGCCCCAATTTATCAAATGCTGAATGCACTCCATTTAAAAAGCCATCATCAAAATCAGGGTCAATATCGCCATAATATATAGTAGCCAATCCATACCCGCGTGTAATGATCTCTTCCACCGGCCATCTAGAGCTGGCCACCCCCCTGGCAGCCTCAGTGGCTCTATTGTTTTCTACCCCTTCCCTTCGGTTGGGTAACCAACTGCTTGTAATAGTAATAACCTCATCAGTATGAATGGTGTGATTCCCCTGGAAGTTTAATCCAAGAAAAAGTGGGACCGATGCCGCAGACTTCTTAGGCAGGTATATGAGAATATTCATGAAGGGACCTTCAGATTTTCCAGTAAAGTTCACTCGTACTTGTTTTCTAGTTGCTTTTCCATCCAAGGCATTGGGATCATTATCATACACCTCAAAACTCATATTTTCCGGTTTGCCTATAGGCGCATATCCAAACATATGCTCAGCAAATAAATTCAGAATCTCAGGTCGACGGATATTTTTCCATAATTCGATATTTTTTGCAGTAGTGCCATCTGGGAGAGTAAGTGGATCAGGTAGGTTAAAATTAGGCACCCTGTTCTCATAATAGTTGGCCTCAGAATTTCTTTTGGAAAGTGTATCTATCAATCCCTGGTTTGCTTTCCAGCTGCCTTTTTCACTATATTCCTGGGCCAAAAGTGAGGGGTATAAATTCATTACCAGCATCCCGATAATAAGAAGAATATGTTTTTTCAAGATTTTCATTCAACTATTATTAAAGATTCTTCAAGTTTCTTTACCCATTTCTGATAGGCCTCAGTGAGCTGTTCATTTGAATCAATATGAATATCGTCTACTTTATTAAGTCCTATAAATGCCTCACCTGGAGAGCTGAAAAACCCAGATCCTAAACCTGCACCTCTGGCAGCACCCTGGGCTCCATCTGTATCGTAAAGTTCAATTTTAGCACCTGCAATACCTGATAAAGTCTCTCTGAAGATTTCACTAAGAAACATATTTGTTTTTCCTGCTCGTATTGTATTAGTTTGGATTCCAACTGATTCCATTATTTCAATACCATATTGAAAAGCAAAAGCTATGCCCTCCTGAGCTGCTCTAAAAATATGCTTTTGGGTATGTATATTGAAATTTATTCCACAAAATACAGATCCAATATTTCGATTATTCAAAATTCTTTCTGCTCCGTTCCCAAAAGGTAATACAACAATTCCATCTGAACCAACTGAAACATCCTCAGCCATCCTATTCATATCGTTGTATTCAACTCCCTTTTGAGCCATATTTCTCTTCAACCAGGAATTTAAACTTCCAGTGCCATTTACACACATTAAAACACCAAGACTATTTTGACCTGGTTTATGATTAACATGAGCAAATGTATTCACTCGGGAAAGAGGATCAAATTTCCTCTGGTCACTTACCCCATATACAACGCCAGAAGTACCTGCTGTGGCAGCCAACTCTCCCGGATTTAATACATTCAAGGAAAATGCGTTGTTGGGTTGATCCCCCGCTCTGTAGGAAATTGGTATTCCAGCTTTAAGGCCAAGTATTTTGGCTGCTTCCTTTACCAGATGCCCCTGCTCACCAAATGTGGGAACAATATTAGGAATTACATCCTTATTAAACGCAAAGTTATTAAGAACTAGATTGGACACTGCATTTTCCTTGAAATCCCAAAACACACCCTCTGAAAGTCCAGAGATGGTAGTATTCACCTCATTTGTTAACCTCATGGCGATATAATCACCAGGGAGCATTATCTTATATACCTTTTCATATAATTGGGGCTCATACTTTTTAACCCAGGCTAACTTTGAAGCAGTAAAATTTCCTGGCGAGTTTAAGAGATGGTCCAGGCAAAGCTCTTCTCCAATTTGTAAAAAGGCTTCTTCACCCAATCTAACTGCCCTACTGTCGCACCATATGATGGATGGTCGGAGTACTTTCATGTCCTTGTCAACTAATACAAGTCCATGCATTTGATAAGCTAAGCCAATTACGGCTATTCTATTTGGATCAATTGCTGGAGATTTTAATAGAATCTTTGTTGCCGCGACAATATTTCCCCACCAATCTTCTGGTTGTTGCTCAGCCCATCCTGGCCGTGGTGAAGAAATGGGCATTTCAGTTTCAGGGTAAGATGATGAAGCAAGCACAAGGCCAGTTTCACCATCAACTACCGAAGCTTTTATGGAAGAGCTTCCAATATCAAATCCAAGAAAATGCATGATTGTAAAATATTTTAATCGTGGCTATACTCATATTGAAAAATAAGACATTAAACACTCATTTTCTGTCTTATTCAAAGAGAGATTAAAGATAATAAAAAATGGTTCTTGACAGAGAGGATATAAGGTCCTCCTCTAAAAATAATTAACATATATGTCCTCATATAGGCTTAAAGAAACAGGCACTAAATCTATTATCAGTTATAAAGTATTGGTTTTACTAAGCATTCCCTCATGCTTATATGCATTAACTCCAAATTCAGAGGGAAAATGTTTATGTGAAATGAATCGGAAGTCTTCAGTGAAGCAAGCGTCTTGTTCGCATTTGAGACTACAAATTTTTTTATTTTAAAAGGAACAAAATTCCTAATTAAAATGGATAATAACAAAAAGATTAATGGTCTTGAAAAACATGCAAATTGTGATTAGTTCAATTTTTCATTGTTGTTTATAAATACCAATGGTGAAATTACTCCATAAATAATTTATTAGAATTTCGAGAAATTCATATAACTGATAGAGTCCAATGTCATTTACATGACATTATAGATCAATATTATAAGATAAGTTTGAAGAAACATAAATCCTGTCACAATGAATACAATAAAGTTTATATCAATATTAATTTTCAGTCACGCTATGATTTCATGTGAAAAAAAAGACATTGCTACCGATCCTGGGAAATATACTTCAGGGATTCCATCCGATGGGACCACTGAGATAATAGTTATTCATGATGAAGTTGAAGGTGTTCCAATGGTTATTGTGGGAAGTGTTGGTAGTCATTTTATTGTTTCTTTCAAAAATGATATTGAAGGAAACCCACGCGATTTTGAGCCTTTACAAAATTCCTTACCACTAATTATGAAGGACTCTGAGGGGAATAAATGGGATATCACTGGAAAAGCCGTTGATGGACCCCGAAAGGGAGATTTTTTACATCCAAGTTCCTCTTTTATGGGTTACTGGTTCTCCTGGGGAACTTTTTTCGAAGGAGCTAAAATTTATGGAGAATCCACTGCAACCGAGCCAAAGGATAGAAAATATCTTTCGGGTGAATGGTTGATTCCTTCCAATGAAGTATTTAATGGCGGTCCGGGTAAAGATGGTATACCTGCTTTATTGAATCCTGAGCTAGGAAGTTTAAGCAATATTAATTACTTGGAAAATGATGACCTGGTTCTTGGGTTTGTATTAAACAATGAAGCACGAGCGTATCCGCACAAAATTCTTAACTGGCATGAAATAATTAACGACAAAATTCAGGGAAAGGATATTATAGTGACCTATTGTCCACTCACCGGAACCGGTATTGGTTGGAATCAATTCCTACATGAAAAAAGTTCGACCTTTGGAGTTTCCGGCTTACTCTACAATAGTAATTTGATTCCATATGACCGGGAAACGGACAGTTACTGGTCGCAAATCAGGCTCGAGTGTGTAAAAGGTTCTCGAAAAGGAGAAAAAATTGAAAATATCCAACTAGTTGAAACCACCTGGAACACCTGGGTAAAAATGTTTCCTGACACAAAAGTGGTATCAAGTAATACCGGATATTCACGAAACTATACCCGTTATCCTTATGGCGATTATAAATCGTCAAATGATCTTATATTCCCTGTTTCTATTGATGACGAAAGGCTTCATCCAAAGGAGGTAGTACATGGAATTATTTTAAACAACAAAGCAAAAATTTATCGTTATGAGCATTTCAAATAAATTAAATAGTTTAATTAAATCTGAATTACCGTAGTGAATTGTGATATAAAATATAGTAAAAGGAGATACCCTAAAATTATTATTTTAAGTATTATTCTCCTTGCAGTTGCTTCTCAACCCCAGGGGTTTGGTCAGGCATGCTGCTCCGGTGGAGTTCCCATCTCAAATAACATCGGAGTGAGGCCCATCGATAATTCACAGTTCATTATCAGGGGTTTGTATGATGCCAACTTCCTTAATTCATTTTACACAGGGTCGGATAAATTGGAAGACAATAATATAAAAAGACTTTCTCAAACCTATTTTTTGCAGGGGGTTTATGGGATTACAGATAAGCTATCGGTCAATGCAATGTTATCCTATGTTATCCACAAAAGAACCGTGCAAAATTCTTTTAGCTCTGATCCAGTTTCGTCAGAAAATGGTTTTGGAGATGCAATATTATTGCTTCAATATAAAATATTAAGCCTGAGGAAGGCCTCCATATTTCTCACTCTTGGACCAAAGATTCCTGTCGGGAAGAGTGATTTACGAGATGCGAATGATATTTTACTACCAGCCGACCTCCAACCAGGAACTGGTTCATGGGATGTTATAACAGGTATCGGTTATATTAAGTCTGAGTTCATACGTCCTAGCATGAATCTCACCCTTACTGCAGTTGGTAAAATCAACTCATATTCAGATCGGTTCAATGGAACCCAACAATATAAATATGGCAATGATTACCAATTTTTATTTGGAATAACAGATTCATTTATAGCAAAAAAACTAATACTAAATCCAGGAATACTAATGCGATTATGGTATACCTCATTTGATAAGGTAGATGGAAATAATTTCCCCAATACCGGAGGATCATGGATATATTTTGTCCCATCACTAAATATTGCATTCAATCCGAAATTTTCAGCATTTATTTCTTTTGAAATTCCAATTTACCAGCACTTAAATGGAACTCAATTATCAACAAGTATAAGAATTTCAGGAGGCATCCAGCTTTCTCTTTTTTCGAATTCCAGAAAAATAAACCTAAATACAGGAAATTAGAATTTTGGAAGGAACTTAATAATATAAATCTCTACATCTTCTGGAAAAATCTTTCCTTACCATCAAAAATTGTCTTGTCTTCTATGGTTTGTAAATATTATTACAATTTGATGAAGGTGTACTATTTATCAGCAAAATAAGTAATAGGAGTAGGTGGTAATTATTATATTTCAATTTAGATTTGATATTACCAGGTCAAATAAGAAATTCATTCAGAAAACTATCTAACAAGCAACTGAAAGTTTAATGAAATAATTGTATTCTAGCCATAAGCAAGGAATATTTTTGACTAGATACAAATAATATTAGTATATTGTTTTGCAGCAAACCAAGCCAAATTGCATGGATGATTTCATCTTAAGTATTGATGCAGGAACCCAATCTATAAGGGCTGCTATTTTTAATAAGACGGGCGATCTGATAGCGATCGAAAAGACTCAGATTGAGCCCTACTTCTCAACGGAGCCAGGTTACTCAGAACAGGATCCATTCTATTTTTGGAATAATCTTATTTTAACCACCAGGAAACTATTGTCAGAATTTAATCAAAAAGATCAAATTAAGGCAGCTACAATTACTACCCAACGAGGAACGGTTATTAATCTCGATAAGAACGGAGAACCTCTACGCCCAGCTATTGTTTGGTTAGATCAGCGAAAGGCTAAAGTGGAAAAGTATCCTGGCCCAATTATGAAAACCGGGTTCTGGGCAGTTAGCATGCTTGGAACAGTAAAACAGGTAATTCGAGACTCTGAGGCCAATTGGATAAGGCAAAATCAATCGGACATATGGAAAAAAACTGATAAATTCCTCTATCTCTCAGGTTACCTTGTGTCCAGATTAGTTGGCAAATATGTTGATTCTGTGGGAAGTATTGTAGGTTATGTGCCTATAAACTACAAGAAACAACGTTGGGCAAAAAACTATGAGAAAAACTACAAAATGTTTCCCATCGACCGCAAAAAGCTTCCTGACCTTGTTCATCCATCAGAATTGCTTGGTTATATTACACAAAAAGCCTCAGATGAAACAGGAATCCCAGCCGGCATCCCACTTATAGCTTCAGCCAGTGATAAGGCATGTGAAGCCCTTGGCTCTGGAGTTATTGAACCCTATACTGCTGCTCTGAGTTATGGAACTACTGCTACTATCCAAACTGTTAATAAAAACTACATTGAAGTTGTTCCATTCATTCCACCTTACCCCAGCGCTTTGCCAGGCTACTATAATACCGAGATGATGATTCACAGGGGTTACTGGATGATACGATGGTTTAAAAACGAGTTTGGATTTAAAGAAGTTAAAAAAGCACAGGAACTAAACGTTGAACCGGAAGGCTTATTCGATGAAATGCTTGACTCAGTTCCTCCTGGAAGTATGGGACTAACTTTACAGCCTTACTGGTCGCCTGGAGTAAAAATACCGGGCGGAGAAGCCAAAGGAGCAGTAATTGGGTTTGGTGATGTTCATACCAGGGCCCATGTTTACAGGGCAATCATTGAAGGATTGGCTTATGCACTCAAAGATGGTGCTTTGCGAACTCAAAGTAGGTCAGGTAATAAAATCCAGAGAGTTTGCGTATCAGGCGGAGGTGCCCAAAGTCCTCATATCTTGCAAATTACTTCCGATATATTTAACCTGCCGGTGGATCAGCCAAAAGTGACTGAAACCTCAGCCCTGGGTGCCGCTATTAATGCAGCAGTAGGCATAGGCCTTTATCCAGACTTTGCTTCAGCTATAAAAAATATGACTTCTGTCCATCAGACATTTCAGCCCAACAAGGTAAATAAAGAAATTTATCGTGAATTATTCGAGCAAGTTTATATGAAAATGTATAATCGCCTAAAACCATTGTACAGGTCAATAAAGGAAATCACAAAATATCCAAAAGACTAAAGGATATATGTCTGGTAGATTTGGAAGAAAAATTCTGGTTATAGCATTATTTGCTATTGCTATGGGTTTTCTGGAGGCCATAGTGGTAGTTTATGTTCGGGAGCTATTTTATCCTGATGGGTTTACATTTCCGCTTAAATTAATTCCCGAGAAGATTTTCTACATCGAACTTGTGCGGGAATTAACTACTTTGGTAATGCTTCT
This sequence comes from Bacteroidales bacterium, assembly GCA_033791445.1. Classification (GTDB taxonomy): domain Bacteria; phylum Bacteroidota; class Bacteroidia; order Bacteroidales; family VadinHA17; genus JANTGF01. The sequence continues at coordinate 21,399 of JASJGS010000122.1, forward strand.
TAGCATTGGATTATTGGCTGGAAAAAGACCCATTGAAAAATTTTCATGGTTTTTGTTCACCTTCGGGATTTGGGATATTAACTATTACATTGCCCTAAAAACTTTCCTTGACTGGCCGGCCACACTTTTAACCTGGGATGTTTTATTCCTTATCCCAGTCACATGGATTGGACCAGTTCTTGCGCCGGTAATTTGTTCTCTCACCATGATCTTATTTGCTTTGGTTGTAATTGTTCCCATTGACAAAAACAAAATTGCCCATGCAGGTCGTTTGACATGGACATTGACAATAATAGGTGCACTTCTTATTTTTATAAGTTTTATTTATGATTATACGGCCCTTATGTCTAGCGAGGGATACTTCTCAAGAGGAGGACCATCCCTACTTAATCCGGGGTTTATTGATGCTATTGCTTACTATATTCCTACTAAATTTAAATGGTGGCTTTTTCTAATAGGTGAAGGTTTTATAATAATTGCAATTGGAAGACTTTTCTATCAAAATAATTCTAAGAAAATTCCTTTTTGACTATAAACTTGGCATTTAAATAATTTCCTTAAGATTTTGTATTTTGCAGTTCAAAAAATTCTTCTAAAGAAATTTTATTATGAAATATTCTATTTTGTATAAGCTGGTTCTATTTAGTGGACTTCTATTTACTTCTTTGCATGGTTTCACCCAGGAAGAGATAGTTAAAACTGATTCAACTACAAAGGCAGAAGAAATTAAAATTATTCCAATTGCAGATATTCCCAATGAGGTGCCCAAAGCAAGTTCTGAAATACGAGAAATTAGGCGCGATATGGTTCCTGACAGTGTTTTGGTTTTCCAAAAAGAAAGGCTGGACACTTTCCTCCTAAGTTTTAAAAGTTTTAGTAATAACCTGGAGAAGGGTGACACAGGTGTGTCGCCGCAGGTAAAACTTGAAAGTCAACTTTATCTATGGAACAAGCAGAAATCGACTCTAAATGACCTCCAAAGTGATTTTGAATCAATCAGAGACAAACTAAATACACAAAAGGAAGCAATTGATAAGACCTTATTGGTTTGGGAAACGAGTAAAGAGGCTATTGAAAAAGTAGATGAAACCCCTGAAAATGTGTTTCAACTTATCAATGAATTTGTGTCTTTTACTAACCTGGTGAAGGATACTTTAAATCAAAAAAACACAATTGTATATGAGCAACTCAATAGAATAACAGAAACAACAATTAATATTGATGATAACATATCAAATATAGAATCAAATTTACAAGGCAATATAGCCAAACTTTTAACAACAAAAGAACCTTCCCTATTCCATCAAATTATAGAGGGAAAAAAGGAGATCAAACCATTTGGTGAAATATCCAGTAACATCAAAAAATCCGTACTTCCTTTCTCTGATTTCATTTACTCAAAAATGTATGTCCTAATTTTTCATTTTATTTTCCTTCTATTTCTCATAGCTTTGTTTGTTTACATAAAGAAGAGCCTGAATTACAACAAGTTTAGGGAATTGGATAAAAAATTAATACACGCTGCCCTAACACTTTTAAATAATCCAATCTCAACCAGCTTACTTATTGCACTACTATTTTCTTTAATATTATATCCCAATGCGCCTCTCATTGTAAGACAACTTGTTTTCCTCTTTCTTGTCATTCCTCTTATGATTTTAATTCCCAAGCTAATTGAAAAAAGCCTTAGAACCTATATCTATGGACTTGGGTTTGTATTTGTATTGTTCAACTACCTCGATTTTGCATTTTATAAATCTATTGGTGAAAACCTAATTGAAATACTTATTGCCTTAGTAGTTTTTTATGGATTATTTAAAATTCTTAGGAATGAAGATTTTAATAAATTATTCTTAAGAAAATCTTCCCGAGTAATATTTAATTCACTGTTTTCAATATTCCTGGTATTCCTGCTTGTTGGAATCATTGCCAATACTATTGGGTATTTTGTTTTAGGTTCCTATTTGATATTTCGGGTAGTAGTATCACTTTATGCGTTTATATTGTTTTTTACTAGCTTTCAGGTTGTAGCTGGTTTTGTTAAATTGAGCCTAAACCTTGAATGGATGCAGGAATTCAAGGTGATAAAATCAAATAAGGATAGAATATCTGCCTGGTTAAATTCTACCATTTACCTCTTTGCTCTACTATTCTTTTTTTATACCATCTTTTATATTTTCGAGGTCAAAGAATATGTTATTGATGCCATAAAATCCATTTGGGAATTTGGGTTTAATGCGGGAGAGATTAATATTACCCTGGGTAATGTTGTTATATTTTTCTTCACCTTATGGCTTGCTATGTTAATTTCAAACATTACAAGTGCTATACTTGAACAGGATATCCTTTATAGGATGAAACTCAAAAGAGGTGTTCCCCGAACTATCTCAACCTTAGTAAAGTATGCAGTGATTACTATTGGATTCCTAATTGCTATTGCTGCTGCTGGCATGGAGTTACAGAATCTCACAATCATAATTGGTGCTCTGGGTGTAGGTATTGGTTTTGGTTTGCAGGATGTAATTAATAATTTTATCTCCGGTCTTATTCTTCTTTTTGAACGTCCTATCCAAGTAGGTGATACTGTTCAGGTAGGTGAACTATGGGGTGATGTTAAGCGTATAGGTATTCGGGCAAGTGTAATACGCACTTTTTCCGGTTCTGAGGTAATAGTTCCAAACGGAATGCTCATTTCCAGAGAGGTAACCAACTGGACTCTGTCAGATAGTAAAAGAAGACTAGACCTGGAAGTTGGCGTGGCCTATGGGACTGAATTAAACAAAGTAATTGAAATATTAAAAAAGTGTGCCTCTGATCATAAAGAAGTTATGGAAGACCCTGGTCCATCTGCTTGGTTTACAGGTTTTGGTGACAGTTCAATAAACTTTAAACTAGTTTTTTGGTTTCCAAGTTTTGATGGTGGTTTAGCAGTTAAGACTGAAGTTGGGCTAGCGGTTGATAAAGCGCTGAAGGAAGCCAACATTACCATTCCTTTCCCACAGCGCGACCTTTATATCAAAGAAGTTAGGGATACACCAAATCAGGAAGGACAAACTTTGAAAAAAACTCCGACTAAAAAAACTCCCCCCCAAAAATAGATCATAATAAAAATATTTACACTTGAAGACATCTTTAAAAAGATGTCTCCTTCTATCCTATTCGTATCTCAGAGCATCCATAGGTATTAAACTTGCCGCTTTTCTTGCAGGATACCATCCAAAGAAGATACCAATAACAGAAGAAAAAGCAAATGCCAATATAATGGAATAAGAGGTGACCGTGGTTGGCCAGTTTAAAACTGAGACAAAGAGTTTTGAAGATGCTATTCCCATTCCCACTCCTAATAATCCACCAATCAAACTCAGAAGTATAGCTTCTAACAGGAATTGTCTCAAAATATCCCTTCCACGGGCTCCTACCGCCATTCTCAATCCAATTTCACGGGTTCTTTCAGTTACTGAAACCAGCATGATGTTCATAATACCAATACCACCTACAATTAATGATATACTTGCAATACTTGCCAGCAATACAATCATAGT
>JASJGS010000123.1:0-5740 GCA_033791445.1 Bacteroidales bacterium
GGCTATGAACGATTTGAACTCTGGCTGGACGAGGGATGGACATGGTTGAAAGAATCAGGCACCCAATCTCCGATGTATTGGGTTAAGAAGGGGGGAAATTGGCACAACTATACCTTCAATGGTCTCCAGGAAATAAATAAAGAGGAAATATTAGGACATATAAGTTTTTACGAATCAATGGCATATGCTGAGTGGAAGAATATGCGATTACCGACGGAATTTGAATGGGAAGTAGCTGCCGATCAATTCGATTGGGGCAAGCGATGGGAGTGGACCAATAGTGCTTATTTACCCTATCCGGGCTATCAAAAAGCAAAAGGGGCAGTGGGCGAGTACAATGGAAAATTCATGCTCAATCAAATGGTATTGCGGGGGGCTTCAGTGGCCACTTCCCCCAGTCATAGCAGAAAGACTTATCGGAATTTCTTTCATCCACAACTACAATGGCAGTATTCTGGAATACGCCTGGCAAAAAAATAAGACATGGATAATACATTCGCACAGGACGTAGAAAAGGGACTGGAATCAAATCCTAAGTTTTTATCATCGAAATACTTTTATGATGCCATTGGAGATCAGTTATTTGTAAAAATAATGCAATTGCCGGAGTATTACTTAACCAATTGTGAATTGGAAATATTCCAAAATCAATCAGATGAGATAATCAAGGCTTTTGAAATCGAAAACGAATCATTCGAGATCTACGAGCTGGGTGCCGGTGACGGAACAAAGACCATTGAGTTACTTAAAGAAATCAAGGATAAAAATTTCAGGTTTATTCCAATTGATATTTCGCCGGACGCTCTAAACACACTTTCCATGAAGTTGAAAGAAGTATTGCCGGAAATACAATTTGAAGGAAGGCAGGGTGAATATTTTGAGATATTGAATACTTTGAAAGGCACTGATAAAAAAATCATCCTGTTTCTCGGGTCCAATATTGGCAATCTAAATGATAACGAGGCGCGGTCTTTTATTTGCAACATTGCCTCAAAAATGAACGATGGGGATATGTTCTTCCTGGGTGTGGACTTGAAAAAAAGAAAAGATATTATTCTACCGGCGTATAATGATTCTCAGGGGATTACCAGCGATTTTAACCTGAATCTGCTGGCTAGGATAAATAGGGAACTGGGCGGAAACTTCGATAAAAAAAGATTTTCACACCAAGCTGAATATGATGAAGAAGTTGGTGTGGCTTATAGTTACCTGCAAAGTGACAGAGATCAGGAAGTATACATTGAATCACTGGATAAAACATTTGATTTCAAAAAAGGGGAAAGAATCCATACTGAAATTTCCAGAAAATATGACGAACAAATTTTAAACAAAATCATTACAGGTTCCGGTCTCAAAATAAATAAACTGTTCTACGATAGCCGGAAATATTTTTGCAATGCTTTGTTTGAAAAGTGAACATCCACCATCGACTAGTCAGTCACATAATTACATGGTGTGGTTGAATAACATTAAACAATTTAATATCTTAATATATGAAAGCAATATGGAATAAAAAGGTCCTGGCTGAAAGTAATAATACCATTGTAGTAGAAGGAAATCATTACTTTCCGTCAAATTCAATTCATAAAGAGTATTTTAAGGAATCTGAAACGCATTCAGTATGCCCCTGGAAGGGTACTGCCAGCTATTATTCGCTGGAAGTAGAAGGAGATAAGAATACAGATGCTGCCTGGTATTATCCTCAGGCCTCCGATCAGGCAAAAAACATTGAAGGCTATATCGCCTTCTGGAAGGGTGTACAAATTACTGATTAATAGTATTATAATTTTAGCTAGAAAGATGCTATAAAAAAGGCCGCAAATTAAGTTTTACGGCCTTTTAAATGTTAAGTTAAATATATTATGCTGCTTCGGCAGGAACTACCTCCCTGGTCTTAAATTTGGAAGGTTTGAAAATTCCAAGTACTCCATTAATTCCTACACTCATAACAATATTGTAGAAGAAAGCCAGGAACGAAACCAACAACAATGCTCCACAAATAGCTGCCAGGATCATATAAATATTAAATTCCCCCTCAAAATAGATGGTCCTTCTGAGCATACCTTTTAGCCCGGCCATGCCCATAAAGGCTCCCATACCTATACCTCCAATCAGATGGCCCCAAAAATGGAAATTGGCTAACTTCTCACTATATAACTTGGCACCATTTGTAAGAATGGGAAAAAGAATATAAATTGCTGAGTATAAAGTCATAGCCAGACCAACCAGTATTGCAACGTGAACGTGTGGGCCAATTATCCACTGAGTGTTGTGTAAGATCCGGTTTAAACCCAGGTCAGCTTGCATGATCCCCGCTGGAACTGCCAGTGCAAATCCCAAAAGGCCACCCAATAAAAACTTCAATGGGGTAGTGAGTTTTAAAGGCCTGGCACTCCATAAAGTGGCCAGTACAATGAAGAAGGCAAGTCCCTGAGTGATCAATTCAAAAGCAGTAACCATTTCACCGGAAAGTATCTTTAAAATCCCGGGTTGAGCCTGGTCTGACATGAGATGATGTGACCATACAGTCCATGAAACGACCAATTCCAAAAGCAAAGCAGCCCTGGCAATATTTTGCATATATAATTTCTTGCCGGTAATGAGCATGGCCAGTAAATACCAGGTTCCGGCCACGAAAATTAGGACCAGGCCATCAGCAATCAGGTCGAGTCCCCACCAGAACCAGTTCTTGTATAGCAAAGCATCTACAGCGGTTTCTTTTAAATCAAATCCCAATATGGCTCCTACCATAAATACCAGAATGAGAACACCGGTAAATAAAATGATAAAGGCATTTAGAGCTACGTCCACCGTTCCTCTTGCTATTGCAGCAACAGGTAGAGAGACCAGGTGCTCCTCCTTTTTTTTCTTAAACAGATTTTTGAAGCCACTCACTCCCAATGCTGAGGCAAGCAGTGCCCCAGATGGCTGTTTATCCCATCCCTCAGGAGTGTACATGATGGTTTTGAAGATATTTATTACAAAGAATACAGCTCCCAGCATTACCAGTGCAATTCCCACAATAAAAATGGTGCCACCCCATACGCTAAATTGAGTAAAATCAGCCGGTAATGGCCAGTAAAGAGTATATAAAGGAGCATAATGAGAAATAAAGCCTGCAAGCCAGAATATTAAGGTTCCAATTGTTACCAGCAGAAAAGTCCAGTTGGCCATTTTTACACTCCATATTGGTTTCTTCATCAGGTAAGGCACCAGGAATAAAAATGCTCCAAATACAATATTATAGGTCGAACCAAAGATCCCAACAAGGGGATGTGCGGTTAATATGGCAAAGTACTGATCAGAATTTATAGCAGCAATGGGCTCGACCTGGTACATACGCATGATCATCCCTTCAACTACGGCAAATCCATAGTACACCAATCCCATTACAACAAAACGCAGGGCAATCTTTTGCATAGCAGTTTGTGAATCGGGTTTAAAAGCACCTTGTTCACCATTCATTAATGTTGTTAAAAAACTCATAGTTAATATTTTAAAATTTTTATAATCAGGTTAATTTGGTTTTGTAATTGTCGCACTATTTCTCACTCACAATTACAACATCCTTTTCTATCATCTGTATACCAGCAGGACCAGAATACTCGGTAGACCTAATGGTAAACACACCAGGATTTACAAATTGCCATAAGATATCATTCTTATGACCCGGAACGACCTGCATCTGAAATATCATAGAATTATCTTCCCTGAATATTCCAAATCCATATGTAAGGTCATTGGAGGTAACATTAAACTGAACAATGTCATCAACATTCATATGTAATTTCTCAGAAGGCAGAATGAAGGCATGATTTTCGACTTCTATGTTAAAAACCTTGTCGGGTGTTATTTCTGCCCGGTTCAGGTCCATGGGTTTCCACGGTATGGTATGGGCTGTGGCAATATGAAGTGATACTCCAAGAACCACCAGGAAACCAACCCAGGTATAAAATAGTGCAGGCTTTACTTTTGTGCTTTTGCCTTTTTTGGTAACCATTACACTAAACCATATCATAACTGAAATAAGAGCTACGACATAAGCAGTGTAAGCAATTGTTTGTCCATTCAGGACGACGGATGAATCAACCATAATGTAATCTCCAGGTTTTTAGTTAATAAATTGTAATAAAAGGGTCTATTCAGGTTAAATGATAATAGTTTAAACTAAGGTCTTACTTTTTTGCTTTTCCAGATCAGCCAATGTTGTATTTTTAAAGGTATTCAGAATTTTTTCTTTGCTATCGGCCCAGATAGCGTGCATAGGGCAGGGGTTGTTTAATTCACACTGGTATTTTCCAACAATACACCTATCAAATGAATCAAATCCTTCCACCGCATCAATTATATCAGAGAGGTGAATTTCATTTAGTTCCTTTCCAATAATGTATCCTCCATTGCGTCCAAGTGTACTGGTAATAAATCCTTTTTTAGTGAGATCCGTTAATAGTCGGCCCAGGTATCTTTTTGGTATTCCCAGGTTTTCATGAAGTAGTTTGGCTGAGAAAAGGTCTTCCTCATTGGTTGCCATATAGCTTAGAATTTTAAGCGCGTACTCCGATGTTCGTGTCAATATCATAAAATACTACCTCCAGGTATTATTTTATAAAAATATAATATTCAGATGTTTTTATCTGATAGTGATTTATGTTTTAGAACATGTATTACAAGATTAATTTATTGAATTGAAAAGTATCAAGGGATAGGACTAAATTTTTACTGGTATTACGAAGGTTGAAAATCATTGTATATATTTGACAGCTGAAAGAATAGAAAAAATGGAATTAGATATTATTCATTGGAAAGAAGGAGAAAGGCCACCAGTACAGCTTCCAGATCCAAGGTTTTTAGAAACATTAGGGGAGGAGGGAATGCGTAAACTAATCAGTGACCAATATAACCTCCTTGTAAAAAGTAATATTAAAAACTTATTTCCATCCGATCGGGAAGAACTAGAGTTAGCAAAGAAGAGAGCAGGTGATTTTTTTATCCAAATATGTGGCGGTCCTCCCTATTACAAAGAGAACCGGGGTCTACCCATGATGACAAAGAGACATGAACCCTTTGAGATTACAGCCAAAGGCAGAGAAACCTGGTTGGGCTGTTACCAGGAAATCTTACCGAAGCTTGAACAACCGAAAAGCCTTATCCTTTCTTTCTGGAATTACCTGAATGTATTTTCATTGTGGATGGTAAATTCCCCAAAAACAAATCCCTTACAGAATCTGAAATTTGATGCTTAATAAGCTTCAATTCAAACCGGAAACTCATTTGTAAAAAGCATGAATTACTTATCCGCAGAAAATGTAACAAAATACTATGGGGAAAGGATCCTTTTTAATGATTTGAACTTTGGCTTAAGCAAAGGAGACCGCGTGGCTCTGATTGCCAGTAACGGTGCTGGCAAATCGACTTTACTTAGAATCCTGGCGGGAAAAGATGTAGCGGATGAAGGTAAGGTTGCCATCAGGGATGGAGTGCGGTTGGCGATGCTTGATCAGGAACCTATACTGGATGGTAGCCTCACCATCAGGCAATTAATTAAGGAAAATAATTCTGAGATAGTCAGCTTGATTCGAGAATATGAAAATGCATTGAAAGCTCAGTCAGAAAACTTTTCAAAAGAAGCACAAAAGAACTTTGAGAAGGCTTCAGCAAAAATGGATGAAGCCAATGCCTGGGATTATGAGAGAAAGATGAAAGAGATCCTGCAAAGATTTCGGATTACTCAAATAGATCA
>JASJGS010000124.1:0-38719 GCA_033791445.1 Bacteroidales bacterium
TTTGTATTTCTCAGTTTCATAAAATACTCTTCAATCTCATCATCTCTAAACAATACTTTCCTCTGTAACTTGTAGAATGGTAAATTCCTTTTGTACATCAATTTCCATAATGTAGTTTCACTTATCCTAAACCGTTCTAAAAGCTCAGCTCGTGTAATAAAATTAAAATCCCTTTTGTCAGTAACATTATCCATTAGTCTACCATATTTAGTGTTTTATTGTAAATCGTCAGCAAAAAGTGGACTGATTAAGGGGAAAGGTTAAGAGATAGTTTATTACCTTCCAGCCAAGGTTGAAAGGTTAATTTCTAAACCTAAAAATCAGTTCAAAATGAGAGAGAAAAAATCAAGTGAGAAGTTAGTTCGAGACATCAAACGTATAACGCGAAGAAAGTTCTCATCAGAAGAAAAAATCCGAATTGTAATTGACGGCTTACGTGGGGAAACGAGTATTGCAGAATTATGCCGACGAGAAGGTATCGCCCAGAATCTTTATTATCGTTGGAGTAAAGACTTCATGGAATCTGGAAAGAAAAGACTTGATGGGGATACAATGCGGGAAGCAAACACCTCAGAAGTATTATCCTTAAAACAAGAAAATGCTTAACTGAAAGAGGATGTAGCAGAATTACTGTTGCAAAATCGAGTGCTTAAAAAAAGTATGAGTGGGGAAAATTCAAGCGAATGAAGTATATGCGATTTTCTCAAGCTTTGATATATCAAAAGATTTTTTATTGCTGCCTACTATATAAAATACTACAAATGCGATAATGATAAGAATACTTACAAATGAAGTGATCTTCCATCCTTTTGAAGCAGGTGGTGCTTCAACACTTGAAACCTGCTTTGATGGCTTTGTTTTCTGTATACCATCTGGTGTTACATCGTAAATCCATGATAGAATTATAGAAATGATAAAACCAATAGATAAGAAGACAACAACAAACTTAAGGGTCCAATCAGGTAAACCAAAAGGTTCAGATATTATATCTACCAGTTCCATAAGAACAAATGCGGCAGCAGCATATACTGGTATGACACGGACAACCCTCCTTCGTTTTAATTCCTCCCAAAACTGAAATGGATTGTTGGATTTATCAGGCATCGGTTTATGATGGTTTGGACTTATAAATATAAACCATCTGAATATCAATAGCAAATAAGCCTAGATCAATTGATTTTTGCCAATCATATTTGGAAAACTTGGAAATCATTAGAGAATCAAGATCAATGTGAGGGAGTTGGTTTGGTTTGGGATTGCTTTAGGGACAAACTTGGAACATTTGTTTACAACATATCATTCTCCTCAAGCCAAATCCTTGCTCTTTCATGTCCTTCCTGATATTTGGCTTCTACGTCCCTAACAATCTGCTGAAATTCAGGCTCATTTCTGTTACTTTCAAATAATGCATCGGTTTTAATTAAAACCGCAACCCAGGATGTTTTTGGCCGTCTATTTTGACCATTAAACAAGCAGCTCAGGAACCCGGAAGATTCCCCAATTGCTCTTTGATTTAGGTGCCAGTGAGAATCGATAAAAGTCTACCTGTCGAACTTAAAAGTTTCCAGTTTTATATCGTCCATTCCAATCTTATCGAAAGGATATTCCATTTGATCCTGAATATTGTAAAGGGAGATTAATATGAATTCTGTAAATAACACAGTGAAATATGCGATCCATTTAGATGTATCCATTCCCACATGGTAGATGATGGTAGGACTATAAATAAATGGGAAAATATAAATGGAATATAGACAATAGGCTTTAAGGCTTACTATTGTACGATGTACATGAATGGCATGCAGGTTTTCTATTGATTCATGCAAATCATTCAGGAAACGAAATATTCTGACTTTATATCTTGCAGAAATTAATTCATCCTTATCTGTAATGAAATCGAAAACTTTTTGAACACTATCATCAATATCTTTTGTGTCGTAATCATTTTTATCAAGATGTACTGTTAGTTCATTGCTGATTTCCAAAAGAATATTTGTTATTTCCTTTTTATCATTTTCAGTTAGTTTGGGGGAATTCTTGAAATAATAGTTCAGTGTTAAAAGAGCACTTCTAAACCGACTTAAATACTCCAGGGCCCTCTCTCTGCGCTTAAAAGAACCCCGAATATTGAATACCAAAGGGAAAATGATTGCAATACTTAAAAGGGTTAAGTCAATATTGTAAGATAATTTAAATACATATGATAGCCACAAGGTTACAAGGGCAATTACCAATGCAATTACGGTCCTGTAATTTAAAATTACCAGATATTTTTTCATTTGATTTGAATATTTTGATTATCAACTGAGGTTAAGTTGGTTTAGACTTATAAATATAATCCATCTGAATATCAATAGCAAATTAGCCTAGATGAATTGGTTTTTGGTTGTACTATTCCTATTATAAACAAATCAACAAAATTCTGTAAAAAACGAACTCCCATTTACCAAAGAATGTTTTTAATTGACTACTAATTGAGTCCCGCTTCTTTATAAATACTTAGAATTAGATAAAAAAGTCACTGAGTTTTAAGCCAAACATAATTATATCCCCAGTACAAGTATTGATTCTAATTTAAGCGCAATGCACAAAATTCAATGAAGTTAATATTCTGTATATTTGAATAAATTTCAGGCAAATAATATTTGATAAAAAATGGTTGTTAATATAGAAGCCCTCCTCAATAAAATAGTCTGGGTTTTTGGGTTCTTGTTCCTGTTTTCACTAGCATTTGATACAAATGCTCAGATGAATTCTACTAACGTAATTCAACTTGATACAGATGAGTTTTATATAAAGCTAAACTCCACTATTGAAAAGATAATTTTGGATGTAAGAGAAGAAAAAGATTTTAAAAAAGAAAGAATTCCGTTGGCTATATCGGCCTACAATCAAGAGGTGTTGCTAAAACTAACCGATACCCTGAATCATGAAATTCCTTTATTTATATATTGTGAATTCATTTCTAGAAGTATCGAGGCCAGCAATTTGTTAACGGAAAAAGGATTTGCAGAAATTTATATTCTCGAAGAAGGTTTTATGGGCTGGAAAAAGAAAAAACTACCAGTAGATAAAAATCGAAATCCCACAAATAAAAATTAATAGAAAATTATCTCTCCTGTTGCAATTGTATGGTGAATAACTGATTGTTGTTTTTTACCTGAAACTTGTTGAGTTCCATAAAGGAAGAGGGCCTATTCATCATGCCATTTAATATTTTTACAACACTTGTTGGTTGTGAATGAATATGTGCTTCCAGTCGGTTAAAGCATTCAGAGGCTTCAGCATCAGGCACGAGCCAGCCAATGATAAGATTTCTAATCCCATTTTCAATTTCAAACTGCAATAACATATGAGGGTCGGCAAATTTTGGTTGTTGAAAACAGATATTGGCCAGGTGAACTATTAATCCGTGAAAAGATTCTGCAGATTCTTGTTTTTCAAAAAACTGTGGCACACTAAGTTTGTTGATATAATGAACCATAGTTTCGATATCAGAAAATTCATTATTTGCACATCTGCCCATTAAAGTTAATCCAAATGAAAGTTTATTATAAAACTTATTTAATTCTTCCAGTTTCCCTATGCCTCTAAAACCAGGATCTGGTGGGTTCTGTTCTCTTTTTTGAATGGTTGTCTCCATTGAAAAGAAAGAGCATTGTTCATTTAGTTTTTTAAATTTAAATCGAATTTTATTGCTTGATTTTCGAACCACTTCAATCAAGCCTAAACCCGCACCCCCCTTTGTTGTTAAAACTGTTTCCTTTAAAATAGTTTTATAATGTGCATTTAAAGCCTCCGAGGAGAGGCTATTTAATTTCATTATTTTGGATCTTAAAGAAGGAACATCAGCCGACTCTATTACATTACCTGAAACAATATTAAACTGTCCCTCATCCCCTTCAACCCAAAATACTTCTTTGGGTAAGTTTTGTTCTTTATCCGGTTTATAATGGTGTCGATTAACATTTTGAATACATTCTATCAGTATATAAAATGTTCTTTTCCTGGTCACCATTGATACCTCTGTTTTATCCATCAGGTTTTCTACCAGTGGAATCAGTGCATCATTAATAGAATCTGTGAAGTTCCCATAATAAAGGAATGAAGAATCTCTTTCCATCAATTGTTTTAAAAGATGAATTCTTGTAAGCTTTTCCTTTTGAACTTCAGTGGTCATTCTGTAGCATTAATTCTTAAAGAGCTAAAATTATGTATTTTTTTTGGTTTGATCTTAACCAACCGAATAATTACATGAATCAACTTAATCTGTTGATTAAATGTTTTTTTAGATTAAAATTACATCGATTTCTTACAAACTACAATAAACTCTTTTGATTCGGAATTTAGTTTGCTTTCACTAAAATCACCAAAGATCTGAACCAGGTTTAAGTTTGATCTTTTTGTTAAATGCTCTAATTCAAACCTGAAAAAATATCGCATTTTAAAGTTCCAGTCCTTTTCAACCTGCCTATTATCTTCGTCCCAAACAAGTTTCATATTAACATAACTGATTTGATTCATCAGGTCTGCTTGCATATTTACAATACGCTTTAATTTTTTGCCTTTTTCATATTCGCCATCAAAATCCAGCGAATTTTTGACTCCGTTTATTAACATGGGCAGATTGGGGACATACAAATCAAAAATAAATTGACCATCCTTTGTCAGATAAGAATTTACCTGATTTAACAAGCTAAGCTGGTCGGCTGGTTCCATGACATGTGAAAGAACTCGAAAGGGAGCAATTATAAGATCAAACTTTTTATCAAAATTAAAACTGGTAGCATCCTGAACAGAAACTCTGTGATGGTCTTTTTTCTCCAGTTTCTTCTTTAATACCTTAATCATTTCCGGGCTAATATCTATTCCATAGATATCGGCTCCCTGATGTAAAGCATCGATAAAAAAACGGCCTGTTCCTGCACCTATTTCCAACACAGGTCCTTTTGTTTCGGCAATTTTACGGAGGTAATAATGGTCATCTGCCCCTCCACGAAGTTTTTCGTATAAAACATCGTAAAACCTGGCAAAAAAATCTGGATATACAGCTTCTTCCTTCATTGCCTACAAATTACTAATTACCCAACAATATTTAAGACACAATTAAGATTCAAATGGTTGCACCGCTATTCATCGAAAAGAACAAGATTCTTATTTAAAACGTAGGTTTTATCTTTTTCTGTATTAAACTCAACTTGTTTTTCTCCATACCGGATATGACAAGTATTTCCTAGTTTTGATACAATCCTTACTGAAGATAATGTTCCTTTTTCCCATTCTAAATCCAGCTCAAAGCCACCTCTTGCTTTTAATCCGGATATACTGCCACTGCTCCACTCATCAGGAAGGGCAGGAAGCAATATTACTTCACCAGAATGACTTTGAAGCAACATCTCAGCGATGCCTGCCGTGCCTCCAAAGTTACCATCAATCTGAAAGGGTGGATGATTGTCAAACAAATTCGGCAGGGTAGATTTTGTTAAAAGGGCCCTAACATGTTTATAGGCCTCGTTGCCATTCTGCAGACGAGCATAAAAATTTATAATCCAGGCACGGCTCCAGCCTGTATGCCCACCACCTTTTGCCAGACGGTTTTCCAGGGTCTTTTCTGAGGCTGCCATAAATTCGGGTGTATCAGTATAGTTAAACTGTTTGCCGGGATAAAGAGCATACAAATGAGACATATGACGATGCCCTGGCTCTGCCTCCTTATAATCTTTTCTCCACTCCATAACACTGCCATTTGGGGCAATTTTTGGAGGAGCCAGCTTTTTCTTAGCGTGCTCTAGTTGTTTTCTAAACTTCTTGTCTTCCTCTAAAATAAGGGAAGCCTCAATACAATTGGTGAACAAATCAAATATTATTTCCTGGTCCATGGTAGGACCCATATCCATGCTTACAACATCTCCCTCTTCTGTGAAATAGGTATTCTCAGGTGACATGGATGGCCCGGAAACCAACAAGTCTGTTTCAGGATCAAGGACTAAAAAATCAAGGAAAAATTCAGCAGATTCTTTCATTATTGGCCAGGCTGTTTCTTCTAGAAACACAGCATCTCCACTATACAAATAATGTTCCCAGGGATGTTGTGCCAGCCAGGCCCCGCCCATTGGCCACATCCCCCAGCGGGGTGATCCAACAGGAGAAGTGGGAAACCACGCATCGGTGGTATGATGAACAACAAAACCATTGCAATTGTATAATGCTTTGGCCGTTTCCCTGCCATTGGGCCTGAGTCTTTCAATAAAATCGAAAAGGGGCAAATGACATTCCGATAAGTTGGTAAGCTCGGCAGGCCAGTAATTCATTTGCAAATTAATATTGGTATGATAATCTGCATTCCAGGGTGGGGTTAATCCATCACACCAGATCCCCTGTAAGTTGGCAGGCAATGAACCGGGCCTTGAACTGGAAATTAAAAGGTAGCGACCATATTGAAAATATAATTCAATAAGATCCGGGTCTTCAAGCCCTTTATTCAATGCATCCAACCTGTCTGCTGTTGAAAAGTAGCTTGCAGAAGAATTACCGAGCTCAAGTTTTACCCTGTTAAATAAGGATTGATAATCAGATATATGATTTGAATAAAGACTTGCAAAATCTTTTCCTTTCAGGCTTTCCAATTTTTTATTGCAAGCCTCCGTCGGATCTTCCCCCCGGTAATCAGTAGCTGCAACCAGGCTCAGTATTACTTCACTTGCATTTTCTATGGAAATTGAATTCTTTGAGGATTTTAAATTTCCACCTTTCTTTTCCACAATTAAGCGTGTTTCCATTTTCACTCCATGTCCCTCACCTACATGCTCGCTCATTGCGATCATATCCTCTCCAATCCGTATATCTGCCTTGCCTCCTTGGCGATCTAATTTTAAGCTAAGATTTATAGTACCTGGTTTGTCAGCAGTGATCTTAATAATTAAGACATCATCAGGTGCACTTGAAAAGACCTCTCTTGTAAAATGAATATCCCCAACAGTATAGCTCACTTTTGCAATGGCTGTTTCCAGGTTCAATTCTCGCTGGTAGTTTTCAATCTTTCCATCGTGATCAAAATTTATATATAAATCCCCAAGTGTTTGGTATGTATTGGTTCCCGAAGGGAGACGGGGAGACAGGATATGTTCTTTGGTCAGCTTTTCTGCTTCAACTATTTCACCTGCAAATAGTTTCTTCTGTATTTCAGGGATGTAATTTTTAGCACCAGGCATATCCTGAATACTATCACGATGAGTCCAAACACTTTCTTCATTTAGCTGGATCCGCTCATGGTAAATTTTCCCAAAAACCATAGCACCTAACCGGCCATTTCCAACAGGGAGTGCCTCATTCCAGCTTTCAGCCGGCTTTTTATACCAGAGTGTTAGTGTTGAATTATTATCATTCTGTCCAAATAATAAGAGAGAATAGCAAAATAAAATAAGTAGAAGGATTTTTGATTTCATATTTTCTATTTAAAGCTTACAATCTTTCGAAATTTAATAAAATTTACCGATATATATCAGAAGGTTTATCCAGAATTCTGGATAAAAAAAAGTTGCCAAATTTCTTTTTTGGCAGCTTTTTAAAGAATAAATTTTACCTGGATTAGGCTGTTTTTGGGTTAACCCAACTTTGAAATTTTTTCTGAATAACAACTGATAGTCGGTACATAACCGGAACCAGTATCAGAGTAAGAAATGTAGCAAAACTCAAACCAAAAATAACGGTCCATGAAATTGGTCCCCAGAAGGCAACCATATCTCCACCAATATAAAAATCAGGTTCAAAGCTACTTAACAATGAGCTAAAATTAATATTTAAACCCACTGCCAGAGAAATCAAGCCCATTACAGTTGTTATCGCTGTAAGCAAAACAGGCCTTAGACGTGTTTTGCCTCCCTGAACAACACATTCTGTAGCTACTTCAACCGGTAGAAAAGCCCCTTCTTCTAAGCCCAATTCTTCTCTCTTTCTAGCTTTTAATAATTCGATATAATCAATCAGTACTATGCCGTTATTCACCACAATACCAGCGAGTGAAACAATCCCAATTCCCATCATTACCACTACGAAATCAAAACCAAAGGTTGCCAGTCCTCCAAATACTCCAATTGTACTGAACAATACCGTCATTCCAATAATAGCGGGCTTTATAATAGAATTAAACTGCGTGACCAGAATCATGAGTATTAATGTAACTGCAATAAGCATGGCCTGTGCAAGAAATACCATTGATTCTTCCTGTTCCTGCTGTTCACCGGTAAACGCCCAGGCATATCCCTCTGGCATTTCAAGTCCTGTAAGGCGTTCAGAAATTTGCTCATTAATGGTAGTGGCATTATAGCCTTCAATCACATTTGAAAATATTGTAATTACCCGCTTCCTGTCTTTTCGGTTTACTGTGCCATAGGTGGAGCTATATTGAATCTCAGCCACAGAAGATAAAGGAATCTTAATCGTTCTCCCGTCTTCCGAAAAGGATACTTCCTGATTCATTAATGAAGGAACACTATACCTGTACTCATCTTTCAGTCGTATTACAATTGGGTATTCATCTTCGCCAACTTTAAAATCGGAAATCTCCTTACCATATAATGATGTTCTTATATTCATAGCAATCTGACTGGTACTTAAACCATACCTCCTGGCTTTTTCCCTGTCAATGAGTACCACCAATTCTGGTTTCCCTACATCCAGATCAATTTTCAATCCTTCAATTCCGGGAATTTTTGCATTGCCAATATATGCCTTTACAATATCGGTTTGTTCTATAAGTTTCTGAAAATCTTCACCACTTACTTCTATATTTATTGGTTTTCCTGATGGTGGGCCCATTTGACTTTTTTCTATGGATATTATAACTCCCGGATATCTTCCGATAAATATTCCACTTAGCCTTGCCATTATTTCTGAGGTGTTTTTCCCTCTCCTGTACTGATAATCAACAAAGTCTATTGTGGATATAGATTTGTTCGATTCGTCTCCTATGCTAAACTCATCAGGAGAACCTTTTCCTACTGTTGTAAGAATTGATTTTACAATATCCTCGTCACTCTCTAATGCATTATACAGATCATTCTCCAATTTCATGGCAAATGTATCCGATGCATAGATACTTGTTCCAATAGGATGTTCTGCAATAACATTAATAAAACTTGGATCAGAGTCAGGGAAAAAGTTGATTTTTGGATTCCGGGAAACAAAGAACACCATGGTTCCTACCAGTAAAACAATTGTCCCAAGAAAAGCCAACCATGGGTTTATTCCTTTTAAGGAGAACTTCAATACTTTAAGATAAACATTCTCAAGCCAGGGTAAGAATTTTTTCTGAAACCATTGGCCAATTCTGTAAAAAAGTAAAATATTTAAGAGCATAATAATAGCAAACAAGGCTGCCAGATTAGCTATGGTATAAACCTTTGCAAGGTAGCCAAGAATTGCTACTACAGATAAAACTGCAATTGCAATCCAGTTTCGTTTTCTGCTTTTTTTCTGATCAATTTCACCCTCTGGTTTAATGTATAGAGATGACAACACGGGTATGATCACCAGGGCAACAAACAAGGATGATGTTAAAACAATAATAAGGGTAATAGGCATAGTTTTCATAAATTCCCCAGCCATACTCTGCCAGAAAATCAAAGGAAAGAAAGCAGCCAGTGTTGTAATAGTCGAAGCAATAATTGGACCTGCTATCTCACCAACTGCAAGGCGGGCAGCCTCAAGAGGCTTGTAACCAAGCGTAATAAATCGATATATGTTTTCCACCACCACAATGGCATTATCCACAAGCATTCCCAAAGCAAGAATAAGAGCAAATAGGATTATCATATTTATTGTATAACCCAAAAAGCTTAAAACAATAAAGCTGGTAAACATCGAGAGGGGTATTGCCATACCCACAATCATGGCATTTCTTGACCCCAGAAAATAAAATAAAACGAAAACCACGAAGATTACACCCATTATCATGTTGTTCACCAGGTTGCTAAGCTGCTTCCTGACCATATCAGATTGATCATTGGTATAATCAATTATTAGATTTTTTGGAAGAGCACTTACAGTTGAAGGCTCATTCATTAATTCAAATATCTGGTCGGTAGCTTTTAAAAGGTTTTCTCCGCTCTTTTTAATAACCTGTAAGGAAACAACCGGATTTTTATTTAAACGAGTGAAGTTGGTTGGATCCTCAAAACCATATATTATGTCCGCTACATCTCTCAAATAAATAATTTTGCCCTCATCGCGCTTTACAATTACATCACCTATTTCAGATATATCAACAAATTCACCAAATATCCTAATTGATCTTTGAAAATTCCCCTGGATTAATTCCCCACCCGACATGGAGATATTTTCAGCTGTAACGGCAGCCTCAATATCAAAAAACGAAAGATTATAAGCCTGCAGTTTAAAAAGATCTACATTAATCTTGATTTCTTTTTCGTTGACCCCTTTAATATCAACCCTGGATATTTCCGAAATAACCTCCACCTTATCCTGCAGTAATTCTGCATAATCTCTCAATTCGTCATTGCTAAAATCACCGGATAAATTAATATAGATAATAGGGAATTCTGCCAGGTCAATATCCATTACAGTAGGATCAGTAAGAAGATCGTTTGGCAGCTCACTTTTTGCAATGTCAACCGCATCTTTTACATCTCTAAGCGCTTTATCAATATCCGTATCAAAGGTAAATTCAACTGTAATTAGTGAAATATCCTGCAAGGAGTTTGAACTCAATGTTTTTAAATGATCAACTGACTCTATTTCCTTTTCAAGAGGCCTTGTAATCAAATTTTCAATATCTGCAGGAGCATTTCCCGGATATACAGTTTGCACCATTATGGTAGGAAAGGCAACTTCGGGATACAACTCTTTTGGCAAATTATTAAAGGAAATCACCCCAAATATGATAATTACCAAAGTCAATAAAATAACCGTATTTCTGTTATTTAGGGCCAGGTTGGTAATTTTGAATTGCCGACTTTTATTTTCTTTCATCAATATTGATTCTAAATGGGTACTATTCTATTTTCTAAATGGCCTCATCGATCACGGTTACTTCCACTCCCGCTGAAACCAGGTTATAGCCAACTACAATCACACTTTCATTTTCATTTAGTCCCTCAATGACCATTGTTTGATTGTTATAAGTAATTCCAGGTGTGATGTAGGTCTTTCTTGCTATGTATAAATCATTTTGCTTTTCAGCCACATAAAGAAAAGAACCTGAGAAATCTTGTTTTATGATGTAGGAGGGTACAACAAGGGCATTGTCATCCAAAAAATCGTTGAGCCGAATTCTAGAAATCATATTGGGCCTGAGTTTTCCGTCTTTATTATCCAATTTTATTTCAATTCTGAAAGTCCGACTTTTTTCATCTATTACCTGTCCAATTCTGTGAATTCTTTCATCCAATTTCATGTCAGGATAAATGGGAAATGTAATTTCGGCCCAATCTCCTTCGTGAATACTTGGAAGATAGGATTCGGATACATCTCCATAAATCTTCATTTCGGCCAAATTTACAATATGTAAAATCTCGCGTCCCATTGAAGCCAATTCCCCATTTTTAATCGAAATTCTATCAATCACACCATCAAATGGGGCACGCAAACGAGCCATAGCCATTTGTGCCTGTAAGGTACTCAGTCGGCTTTCAAGTGATTCCTTATTATTCTTGGCCTGTAAAAATTGCATCTCGCTTCCGATATTCTGTTCCCACAGTTGCTTTTGCTTTTCATATGTTTTTTGGGCCAGGTCAAGACTTGTTTTAACCTCCCGAATGGTACTCTCTGTTATACTGGTATTCAGAGTAACCAATAATTGTCCCTTTTTCACAATATCACCCTCTTCAACATAAATTTTATTAATCTGACCAACAATTTCCGGGCTCACAATGGCATCTTCCTCTGCTTGTACAGAACCGTTAATTTCAATGAAGTGTTGAAAGGTAACCGGGGCCAAGTTATGAACCTCCACAATTGTGTTACTACTTTTTACTTCACCCGTGCCTGGATTCCCCTGATTATTTGGATCTTGTGCTTGCTGGCTGCAAGAAGCTAAAAGGACCAACACTAATAAATAAATTGCTTTTTTCATGGTTTTAATACTTATTTTATTCTATAAACGGTTCATTGCTTTATCAAGCCTGATCTTGGCATTTAAGAGTTCTAGCAAGGCTGTTAAATAATTTGATTCTGTTATTAAATACTGATCATTAATTTGTGTGAATTCAAGACTGGAAGTAATTCCTTCTCCAACCTTTATCTGAGTTCTATCTAAAATCTTTTTTGAAATTTGCACATTTTCTTTTTCACTCAGGTATTTTTGATATGCGGAAATAAAATCCGAACGAGCTTGTTGATTTTCCAGGATCAATCCATCTTCAACCAATTTTTTCGTATTACCCGCTTTTTGGTATTCAATTTTTAACTGGCTAACCTTGGCTTGCCTTCCCCCACTTGAGAAAATCGGGAAGTCTAATGTAAATCCAAGAACTGAGGAATAATACCATTTTTGATTGGGATTAAAAAAGTTAAATTCATCTCTCATGGCTGACCAGTTGTTATTATAGACTGCACTTAAACTGGGTAAATACTCTGCTTTTTGTCTTTTCATATTAAGTTGAGCCAAATATTCCCGGGTTTCAGAAAGCTGAAAATCAATGTGGTTGAGAACATTAAATGGATCTTCCAGGGTTTGCGCAAGGTTTATCTCAACAATAATATCTTCCAATTTTTCTTTCAATTGAATTTCAATATTCAGGTCTATTCCCATCTGATACTTTAGTAGTTTGTAAGAAACTTCTATCTGGCTTAAGGCCGTTCTTTTTGAGTTTTCGAGTGAAATCAAGGATACTCGAATTTGATCCACATCTGTTTCTTCAACAAAACCCATTTCATACATCTTTTGTGTTTCAAACAGGGTTTTTTGTAAATTCAAAACGTTGCTGTCAATTATTATATAAGTTTCTTCTGCCAAAAGTGCCAGGTAATAATTTTGGGCTATAAGTTCTTTTGTGTCGATTTCCGTTTTTTGCAAGCTCTGTTCCTGTGATTCTCTATATATTTTCGCAGCTTGTAAACCTACAATATAGGGTCCGCTAAAAATAAGCTGATTTGCAGCAATTGTTCCTATGGCATTATGCTGTGTGCCAAATTGAACCTCTACTTTTTCACCTGGCTGTCCTATAATTTCACCAGGCAATAAGGTCGTCATCAGGTTTAAGTTGTTATTATAATTAAATGATGAAGTTACCTGCGGTAATCCAAGGGCTGTATTTTCCCATATTACTTTTTGTGCTTGCTCTACATTTAATTGTGCATTTTTAATATTCAGGTTGTTTTCCAGCGCAAAGTCCTGTGCTTCTTTCAAAGAAAAAGCACGGACCATGGTTGTATCCTGTCCCTGCAATGGCAAAGCAAACAATATACACCCAAACAATATCAATAGTAAACTAGTAGTATTTTTCATTTGTACTGCAATTAATTTTTTAGTTTTAATTTGTCGACATTTTGCTCAAGGAAATCAATGCCTTTCTGCGTAGCCAGGCCCCTAATATGATAAATAAACATTTCATAAATGAAGTTTGAGGATGTATATTCTTCTACATTTTCAGACTCGTCAAGTGGAATTTGCGACATTCTTAGCAAATACATTTTCGAGATAATTTCCTCATCCAAATCTTCTCTAAACAATCCTTCCTTCTTCCCCTTCCTGATATTATAAAGCATCGACTTCATAGTCTTTTCTTTCTTTAAATCATGTATTCTCTTATTGATTTCGGGGTAGTATTTCCGCAGGTCATACTCTTTAGATGGATTTGTCTCCCTTATAATCTGATTGATCATGCTATGAACAACAAAAAGATCTTCAATAGCATTTCTTTTAGAATTCCCGTTTTTTAATGGCCGTCTGGCTGAAACTTCATACATCATAACCTTTTCAACCAGATCTTCTTTGTCAGTTACATGCTGATATAAGGTTTTCTTAGAAATACAAAGCTCTTTGGCAACATCATCCATGGTAATACTTCGAATGCCATACCGATTGTATAAGCTGCTAACTTTAGTAAGTATATCTTCCAATTTTAAATTCATGCGGCAAATATAAACAAATAAAACAATGGAAACTAATTGCATGCAAAACGTTTCCTTTGTTCTAAGGATTTTTAACGTATAACAATTAGTAATAAAAATTGTTCAGGTGTAAAAAATTAGAATTGTTGCATAGAAAGGATTGACTCTGCTACCAGGAGGTCCGTTTTGCTAGTAATCTTTAGATTATTGGTATCCCCTTTTACCAGGTTTACCGAAACCCCCATATTTTCAATCATGGAAGCCTCATCGGTAAAAGAATTCTCATAGGGTTGGCAAAATGCCTTCTTTAAAAGGGTGCCCTGAAATACCTGTGGGGTTTGTATAAGAACATATTTCGACCTGTCCACCTGGTGATTCTCAGCTACATTAATTTCTCTCATTGATTCTGAAACAGGGATGCAGGGAATAGCATTTCCCTCTTTCTCAGCACTTGCATAACACCGACCTATTAATTCTTGTGTAAGCAGCGGACGGACGCCATCATGAACTGCAACAACACCATCCTTTGGAACCATGTCAAGTGCGTTTTTTACCGAATGAAACCGGGTTTTTCCACCTTCCACAATATTTAACTTCAGCTTAAAATCATGTTGCTTGCAAAGGTTTCGCCATTCATTTAATTGATCAGAAGGCAGGGCCAGAACAATATTTAGCTCCGGATCAAATTTTCTGAAGGAAGATATGGTATGCATGAGGATAGGCTTTCCATTTAACAGTAAGAATTGTTTTGGGATTTCCTCCCCCATTCTTACTCCTTTTCCCCCGGCCACAATTAAGCAATGTCTTCTCAAAATGCAGGTTTTACTCTTTTTTGGGTGTCAGAATTATCAATTGTAAAGATAGGTGAAATCATCTGAATATTATTAATTCCTTGCACACTCAGTCAAAAAGGTCTACATTAGATTTCAAAAATATATAGTTATGGCGTTGAATACAATTCTAGATTTTCTACAGGAACTGAAAGAAAATAACAATCGGGAATGGTTCGCAGAAAATAAGAATCGATTTATTGAAGAAAAACAGAAATTCGAGTTTTTCATAGAAATTCTGATTCGTGAAATTGCAAAGTTTGATGAAAATATCGGAGCGCTCCAGGCCAAAGATTGTATTTTCAGAATATATAGGGATGTTCGTTTTTCAAAGGATAAGTCACCCTACAAAACAAATTTTGGGGCTTTTATGGTGCCCGGAGGAAAAAAAAGTGGCCATGCAGGCTATTACATCCATGTTGATCCAGATGAAAGCTTCCTTGCCGGTGGAGTTCATCTTCCCCCACCTGATATTCTTAAGAAAATCAGGCTTAGTATATTTGATCATACAGATGAATTTAAAGGCATTTTAGAAGATCCCAAGTTCATTAAAAATTACGGTGAGATAAATGCCGATAAACTAAAAACTGCCCCCAAAGGTTTTCCAAAAGAATTTCCAGATATAGATCTGTTAAAATTTAAAAGCTTCACAGTTGTTGATTCAGTAAGCAAATCTGAACTTATTAAAGAAGATTTTCTAATAAAAGCAGCCAAAATCTTTAAAGTTCTTTACCCATATAACCAATTCCTAAATCATGCCATCAATGACTAAATCAATTCTCATGTCTTTACGACGAATTTATATTTATTTCTTCGCTGCTTCTGTCATACTTCCTTTACAGTCTTGTACTGAACAAGAGATAAACGAAACACCCAATGTCGTAATTATTTTTACCGATGACCAGGGATATGGAGATGTTGGTTCTTTTGGCGCCTACCAATTCACCACTCCACATCTTGATAAAATGGCCCAGGAGGGAATGCGATTCACTCATTTTTATTCTGCACAGGGAGTTTGCAGTGCCTCCAGAGCAGGTCTCCTAACTGGTTGTTATCCGAATAGAATTAGTTTTTCAGGTGCCTTAATGCCATGGTCAAAACATGGCTTGCACCAGGACGAAACAACTATTGCAGAAATGCTTCACGATAATGGCTATGCCACATGCATAGTGGGGAAATGGCATCTGGGATGGCAAGAACAATTCCTTCCTTTGCAACATGGTTTTGATGAGTATTTTGGCCTCCCATATTCAAATGATATGTGGCCTGTCGATTTTGATGGAACTCCTGTGAATGAAAATTCTTCAAAGCCTCATAAAGCAAAGTACCCGATTCTCCCTTTAATAAAAGGCAATGTTAAAGTTGATGAAATTAAAACACTTGATGATCAGGCTCAGCTAACAACACGCTACGCTGAATACGCAGTTGACTTTATCAACCGCCATAGTGAGGAGCCATTTTTTCTATATTTAGCCCATTCCATGCCACATGTTCCACTAGGTGTATCTGACAAATTCAGCGGAAAAAGTGAGCAGGGTATGTATGGAGATGTAATAATGGAAATCGACTGGTCAGTTGGTCAGATTATTAATGCCTTAAAGGAAAATGGACTCGAGGAGAATACCTTAATTGTTTTTACTAGCGACAATGGCCCCTGGTTAAATTTTGGAAACCATGCCGGATCCACTGGGGGTTTAAGAGAGGGCAAAGGAACCAGCTGGGAGGGAGGACAGAGAGAGCCTTGCATAATGAAATGGCCCGGAAATATTCCAAAAGGAACAAATTGTAACAAATTATCATCCACTATAGATCTATTACCCACTATTGCAGCCATAACCGGATCCAAATTACCATCTAAAAAAATCGATGGAGTTGACCTCAGCCCCCTGCTAAGGGGTATTGAAGAAGCCAATCCCAGGGATAATTTTTACTATTACTACCATCGAAACAACCTGGAAGCCGTAAGAAATGGGAAATGGAAGCTGGTACTTCCCCATGGTTTTCGGTCCTATGAGGGTGTTCTACCAGGCAATGATGGATTTCCAGGAGCATATGCACAGGGCAAAACCGAACAAGCACTCTTTAACCTGGTTCGGGATCCAGGTGAACGATATGACGTTCAGGAATTATATCCTGAAGTAGTAAAGGATTTATTAAAGCTGGTGGAAGAAGCCAGGGCTGACCTGGGAGATGACCTCACTAACCGCATAGGTGCAAATGTTAGGCCACATGGAGAATTAGCGGATAAACCTTAATCAGCTTCCTAAAGCTAGTACTAATTCAAGAATTTTAGACACACAGGTGAGGGAACACTTAAAATATTCTCTGTGAAATCCAATTTGCCTGTTTGAGGATCTATCCGAAAAGTTACAATTGTATTGGTATCCTGATTGGCAACCAGCAGGTATTCTCCTGTTGAATCTAGAGTAAAATTGCGCGGTGTTTCACCCAAGGTGGATTCAAAATCAATCAATGTAAGGGTTCCGGTTTTCTTATCAATAGAATAAGACACAATACTGTTATGGCCACGATTTGATCCATAAAGATATTTTCCTGAGGGCGAAATGTGGATATCTGCACAGGAATTGGAACCTCCAAAGTCTACCGGTAATGTTGAAATAGTTTGAATCTCCTGCAGACTTCCATCTAAATCGTTAAAAGAAAAGGCAGTTATGCTTGAGTTTAATTCATTAATTACATAAGCATATCTTCCCTGTGGATGAAAGGTAAAATGCCTGGGGCCTGAACCGGGTTCTAGATTTGCCCAGGGGGAATTTGCAGCAGTTAAGATTCCATTTTCCGGGATAACTTCATAAATCATAACTTTATCTATACCAAGATCCGAAACATAAGCAAACTTATCATCGGGGTTTAGAATTAAGGAATGTGCGTGAGGAGCCTCCTGCCTGTTGGAATCTTTTCCAGATCCCTTATGCTGGATTAAACAACTCATTTCACCTATGCTTCCATCTATTTGAATAGGGTAAACCGACACATTTCCTCCCATATAATTCGAAACAAATATAAATTTACCTGACTTATCTGTGATTATATGACAGGGCGCCCCGCCATTACTTAATTGTTCATTAATAAAATGAAGACTATCATTTTTATGATCAATCTTAAATGAACTTAACGCCCCCCCGGGCTTCCCATTAAATTCCATGGTTTCATTTACACAGTAAAGTGTTTTTTTATCCGGAGAAATTGTTAAAAAGGATGGGTTCTCATTTTGTGCCAACAGCTTTAGCCCTGATAACTTGCCTGTATTCTGATTAAAAGAGCACTGGTAAATTCCCTTGCTTTCACCCGATGTGTAGGTGCCAATGTATATTGTTTTGAAATTTTCTTGCATCCTTTGGTTCCCAGGATCATTAGAACAGCAATTCATTCCTAACATAAGGAATACCCATGCAAAAGAAAGTAATTTTTCGTATGCTATTATCATTTTTTTTAATTTAAATCAAGCTTGTAACCAAATTTCTCCTTCCATCATTATGTGGAATAGTTGTCAAGTAAGAATTGGCAAATCTGCAGTCAGCTCTTAGATCTTTTGGCTCATTCTACATATCGTATTTTTCAACAATTGAAGATTATATAGTTAACTTTCTCATAATTTAATCTACTTGAGAATTGCCTACCGAATATAATTATCGAATTACAAATGAGTTATTATTAAAAATGGGACAAGCCAAAGTAGTACTTCCAGGTCACTGAATAATTCTAACTAAATGAGAGGACAAAGACTTAATTACAGATTCCCCTTTTCTGCATTTCAAATTAAATCCGCTTATAGTTTGAATAATCAGGATTTATAGGAGTACATTTTTGCAAGAATAATTTAACCATATCTTTTAAGGAATATCCTTTTCTGTATAAATTAATATCAAAATGCCAATCCATTTCATCAACATTTTTTTGCATTAGCTCCGGGTGAGTTTCAGTGAATGGAATTAAATAAGCATCTCTTTTAGCATAGTCGAAATAATTTGGTTGATCCAATCTGTTTTTAATGTATTCATCATCATAGTACCATTTCAACATACTCTCTGCCTTCTTATACATTTTCTCAGGGGGCCTTACCCAGCCATAATGATAGATGTGTGCGTCTATTAATTTTACATTTAGCTTTCGATTATCATCTATTCTAAATCCCTGGGCATCTCTGTAGGAATAAATTGACTTGTTGTTGCGAATAATTCTAATTTCGTTTTTATAAAAACTTGAAGATGCCCCTATATAATTATAGGAATGATAGAAGTGAGTATATTTAAATAACAGGCCCTCAACTTTCTTATTATTGAGAAACTTCACCATAGCATCTTCTATGTTTTGAAGATATTTTTCATGGACTACTTCATCTGCCTGAATATAAAAACACCAATCCGTTTCTTCGTCAATACTTTGAAAAGCCTTGTTGGTCTCAACGGCTAATACTTTTCCTCCATCCTTGAACGTTTCATCCCAGGTTGTTTCAATAAATTTAATTTTTGGACTATTAATTTCCTTCAAATATTCTAGAGTATTATCCTCAGAATCTCCTACAGAAACTATAAATTCATCGCAAACAGGTAAAATAGATTGAATGGATTCTTTTATGGGGTAGCCATATTTAACAGCATTTCTAACAATAGTAAAACCTGTAACTTTCATCTTATCCTATAATTACTTATTGATTAAACATGAGATGGAATATAACTGTCTATGCATATTTATACATTGAAAAATCCTGTTGTCAGACATTAGTACCACTCTATAATAGTTGTAATGCTCAAATATAGAACTTTCCTTAAAAAATCGACTGGTTAGCTCATAGTACCTTTAGGAATTACTAATAATCACAACATTGGCTTGATCAGTGAAATGTTGATATAAATAATCAAATATTTTAACCATGTAAAAGAAGAATTTTATTGGCAGTATTTTTTAATTACATAATACGACTCTTTCAGTCCAAGTTCACCAGCCTTACTAATATCTTCACAGCCGTGATCCATATCATCAAGATATATATGAATCAAGCCTCTGTTAAAATAGGCTTCAGCCAATTCAGGGTTTAAAGAAATAGCAAACCTGTAATCGGAAATTGCACCGGGCAAATCATTGTTTAAGCTTTTAATATAAGCCCTATTGAAATAAGCCAACCCAAAGTTTGGATTTAAAACCAACACCCGATCATAAATCCTTATAATTTCCTGATAGGCTCCTGCATTTTCATTTCTGCTGGTCTTTTTCAATTCTGCTTTTCTATCCTCTACCATCAAGAAATCATTTTTCATATCAATAGCATTCAGCACCTCTGTTAATTGGTATTTTAAGGCTGCCATATTGAAATAGACAAGGTAGTTATCGGAATCTTTTTTAAGGGCTTTTCCCAGAAATTCAAATGCATTATTAAAGTCTTGTGATAAACCATAAATAGTTCCTTTTAGAAAAAAGTCCAAAAATGAATTCTCTTTATAGTTAAATTCTGATTCTGCATCTGCAAATGTTAAATCTTCATCGGATAATATCTGATCGGATGGCACCAGGTCAAAAAAATAATTTCCTTTTGATGCTCGGTTTACTTTCTTAAGTTCCTGAATTAAAGTAGGCGTATCATTGGGCTTGTTCACAAATGAAATCATATACCCTGGCTTCATTTTAACCGATTCATTCAATGAAGCAAGACCCTCAGAGGAAATATTTCCATTGTCAAAATTAGCCTTCAATTCAATAATTTTATTGAAATAGGTAGAATCTAATTGAGCCATATTATTCTGCAAAAATTTATCATTTGATATTCTGTTTGCCATTTCTTGATCTTCCATAGCACCCACATAATCATTCATTCTGTTTTTTACTACGGCCCTGTTCTGATAAGCCTGTGTAAAGCCAGGATACAACTCAATCACTCTTGAAAAATCATCTCTGGCTCCAATTAGGTCACCTACCTCAAGTTTTACACCTCCACGATTATAAAATGCAAATATATTATTTGGGTTGAGTTCAACCACCCTATCATAATCTCTGATGGCACCCTGCTCATCACCTACCTGGCCTTTTAGTATGGCCCGATTATAATAGGTTAGAGCATTTAATGGATCAAGTTCAATGACCTTGTTGTAGTCTGCCATAGCTCCTGAAATGTCTTCTTGTTTATATTTTGCAAGAGCACGGTAATAAAATGCTCTTGAATTCGTAGAATCAACCCGGATCATAAAATTAAAATCCTCCAGGGCTTTGTCCATATCCCCTTTGTTATAATATATTATTCCCCGGCGAAAGAATGCTTCAATGTTATATTTATTAATATTTATAGCCTTACTGCAATCTTTGAGTGCTTTTTCAAAATCTTTCATCATGGAATAAACCAGACTACGATTGAGGTAAGCACCATAATTGTAAGGATCAAGCATGATGGCTTCATTGTAATCACGAAGCGAACCAATAGTATCATTCATTAACATCCGTGTAAACCCACGACTTGAATAAATATCTGGATTAACCGGGTCAATTTCAAGCGCTGAGTTATAATCGTTTAAAGCACTATTATAATTATTCAGTCGCTCCTGGGTAATTCCTCGATAGTGAAAAGCATGGGTAAAATAGGGATGTAAGCTTATTGCTTTTGAGAAATCAGATCGAGCCCCAACATAATCGCCAAGATTAAATTTTGCCACTCCCCTGAAAAAATAGGGCTGGAAAAGTCCAGAATTAATTTTTATTACCGTATTAAATTTTCTAATTGCATCAGAGTTTTCATTTCTAAAAAGACTCCTTTTACCCTGTTCTATATAGTTTTGAATATTTAATTGAGCTATGGAATCTGGCGTATTTAATAGAAAAAGTAAGAAAAGGAACGACATACTCCTTGTAACTATCGATTTATAGTGTATTTTCCCAATCATTCTCTTATGTCTTACAAAAACGGGCGCAATTTATTGAATTATTCTAATAAGCAGATTAGAAATATAAATATTCCTTAATTTATTATTGTCTATAATTGTATTTAGGAGTTAATAGAATTCTTTAATATATCTTACTTATTTGATTCACTTATATTTTTTGCAATCATGAAAATTTCAATAATTCTCTTCATTATATCCTTACTAATTCTTGGCTTATTACCTGCTAGTGGTCAAATTATCAATATGAATGAGATTACACAGGACTGGAAGACTGATATGGATAACCGGAATATTGAATTAAATGAGCTAAGAGCTTTGTTAAAGCGGGATGCCATTCCCCCAATTGATAATCCAGAATTCTGGAAATCAGAAAAGGCTAACAAAATATATTTCAAGAATGAACCTGTAACTGTGGTAGAGATAAACGGGGAAGCAAAAGCATATCCTCATTCAATATTAATGTATCATGAGATTGTAAACGATGATGTAGGCGGTATGCTGGTATCAATCACTTATTGCCCTCTTTGTAATTCAGCTCTTGTATTTAACAGAAATGTTTCATACAAAAATGAAAGCTATGTTTTAGACTTTGGAACAAGTGGTATGTTAAGAAAAAGCAACCTGGTTATGTGGGACCGTCAAACAGAAACCTGGTGGCAACAATTAAGTGGAACAGGTATCGTTGGCCAGCTTGCAGGGACTGAATTAGAATTTATTCCTTCGAAAGTTTTATCGCTGAAAGAATTTTTTGAGAATGCCCCAGATGGTGTTGTATTGTCGACCAAAACAAGTACCAGTGCGAATAAAAGCAGGTACGGTACAAACCCATATGTAAAATATGATGATCTTGAAAACAATGCACCACGATTATTTTTTGAGGAGGTAGATCCCAGGTTACCAGCCATGGAAAGGGTTATTCATGTACCAGTCGGAAATATTGATAAGGTTTTTCCTTATTCAACTTTACAGGAAGATCATGTTATTAATGACGAGTCAGGATCAGAAGCATTTGTTTTATTTCATGAATTCGGCAGTGTATCAGTGTTAGATAATAAAGACATTACTGATGGGAAAGACCTAGGGTCAGTAACTGTTTTTAATAGAAATATCGACAATCAGGTTTTGTTTTTTACATTTTCCAACAATAAATTTATTGACAAACAAACAGGCTCAATATGGAACATCTCTGGAAAGTGTACAAAAGGTAAGCTTAAAGGTAAGCAACTTACACCGAGATATTATGGGGTTCATTTTGCTTTTGCCTGGTTTTCTTTCTATCCTGATTCAGAACTATATTCAAAATAAAACTGCTATTTTAGATATGAGCTAATCTACTATTCTAATTTGTCTACTTTTCCTGGTACTTATACCTTTTTAGACTTTTCTTTGGAGTTTTCTCAAACTCTTCTTCATGAAGAGTATACTTACTTATGTTAACATGTGATGGCAAGCGACCGTTAATTTTCACTCGATACTTTTCAAGTTTCTGCTCGAATTTCTCCGGTGACATCTTTTTAGCTTTTAATCGCTCCTGGTCTGGACAAATAAGGGCTACTAATTTTCCTTCTTTTTCTATTACCAATGATTCAAGTATATAATATCTTGTGTTGATCTCAGATTCTATTTCTTCAGGATAAATATTCTTACCAGAAGGGCCCAAAATCAAGCTCTTGCTACGCCCTTTTATATATATAAATCCTTCATTATCAATTAATCCAAGATCCCCGGTATGTAGCCAGCCATCTTTATCTAATACTTCATCAGTAGCTTCCTTATTCTTATAATATCCATCCATAACATTATCGCCCCTGACCATAATTTCTCCGACAATGTTTTCCTGATCTGGGGAATCAATTTTGACCTCAAGCGTATCCACTACCTTACCACATGAAGCCAGTCGTCTATTGTTCCAGGGGGAATAACTTATAAGAGGTCCACATTCTGTCATTCCATAGCCAATAGTAAATTTAAAATTAGCTTTTGTGAAAAAACTCTCTGCTTCATGACTAAAAGCTGCACCTCCAAGTACCAATTCCCTGAAACTACCACCAAAAACGGCCGCTATTTTATTTCCTATGCTTTTATAGATTATTTTATCTAATCCGGGTAATTTAGTAAGAACCTTTATAAATGGTTTGTTTAAAGCCGGAACAATTTTTTTCTTAAATATCTTTTCAGGAATTAGCGGTACCAGTAAAATCAAATTTGGCTTTATTTCATTAAATGCCTGAGTTAATATGGGGACAGACGGTATTTTGGTCATTAGGGTAATATGACAACCAATGGTAATCGGGAATAGAAAATCAAATACCATTCCAAATACATGGGCAATAGTTAATAAAGACAAAAGTGCATCTCCTGGATCAAGTGGCATATTTCTCTGGGCGTATCGAACATTTGCTGCCAGGCTATTATGAGAGACCATAACACCTTTAGAAAATCCTGTAGTGCCAGAAGTATAGCTAATTAATCCAAGTTCAGCATTTCCAATTTCCTTAAATTGAATGCTCTCGGGAGTTAAGCCATTGGGATATTTTTGATTAAATAATCCTTCATGTTTTGAATAAACATTATTAAATTTCTCTGTCCGTGAAAACAGAATCTTATATTCTTCCACGGATATTGAAGCCTCAATAGTCTTCATATTTTCAACTTTCAAATTTGACCATACCAGATTTGAAGCAAACAATAATTTTGAATCGGAATGGCTTACAATATGATGCACATCATCTGGTCCAAAATCAGATAAAATAGGAACAATTACGGCACCATATGTTATAGTTGCAAGATAAATTACACACCAATTCGCAGAATTATTTCCAATCAGGGCAACTTTATCACCCTCCTTTAATCCAGCTTCTTCGAAGAGTATATGAAACTTTAAAATTTGGCTGGCTGTCTCATGGTAATGAATTGTTTTACCCTTATAGTCAGATAGTGCTGGAAGACTCCAATTCTTTTTGATACTACTTTCCAGGTATTTTACTAAATTCTCTTTTATCATTTCTTGTGGCTTTTAGGTTCTACAATTCGTTGGTTCATATTTTGGAATCATCCGTAAATTACCAATTTATAGAAAAACCTGGCCAACAGGACCAGGATTGAAACATTTAAAATACTAAAAAAATAATTATAAAGTGTCCTTCCATTGCGCATCTTTCTTCGAAAGAGGATAGCACCTGTGGGAATAATACCTCCAAAAACAAGCAGAAAGTAGTTCCTCTCATGAAAATACTCCTGAAGGTCTTTTCCTGTAAACATTAAGAAATAGAGAAATGCCAGAAATGAGGCTAGATAAAGCAGATATGTATACTTTAAAAGTGAAGTCGAAGATTTTCTGCGCTTATGCAATTTTGCAGGCTTGAGAAAGACAATGGCTGAAATAAAAATTAAACTCAACCCTCCTATCGCCAGCACACGTACTAGAAACTGAAAAAAATTATTCATACATACCCGTATCCCAATTCATTGGACATCTAAAATACATAATTTGCATCAGAATGTCAACTTATGAAATGGTATACAATACAGGACCGATTCTAAAATAGATGTATCGCTTTTGCCCGGTAGGACGGGGAAGTATTAAAGAAATAAAAAAACTTAATTATTTATTGTTTTCTTGATGATTCCAAACAAGAGCGCTAGCCCCAAGAATCGCTGCCTTTTGAGAATTAATTTTTGATGGTAAAAGATCAACCATTCCCTTATAGTGATGCATTAGATTGTCTTCCAGAGACTTTTTAGTAGGTATAAATATAAACTCTTTGGCTAGAGAAAGGCCACCAAAAAGGAATATTGCTTCCGGGTTAAAGCTGGCAACAAAATCAGCCAATTTAAATCCGAGCATGTGTCCAGTATGATCAAACGCCTTTTTAGCAATAATATCACCCTTTTTTGCAGCTTCGTAAATCATAGTCCCTGTCAGATTTTCAAAAGTCACAGACCGTAAACTACTTTCTGCAATTGAGTCTGCCAAAATCTTAAAAAAAGTTCTTTTTATTCCAGTAACAGAAACATAGGTTTCCAGGCATCCCTTACGGCCGCAAGCACATTCCCGGTTGCTGGGTCCTGGGCGGATCATTGTATGACCAAACTCCCCAGCCATTCCAGTTGCTCCGGTTAACAGTTTTCCATCAACAACTATACCACTGCCCAGGCCAGTACCCAAAGTAATTACAATGAAATTTTTCATTTCTTTGGCGCCTCCATAAACCATTTCCCCAACTGCAGTTCCATTGGCATCGTTAGTAACAATTACCGGTAGATCGGTATATTGTTTAAACAATTCTGTCAGTGGAATTACTCCGGACCAGGGCAGGTTCACTGCATTTTCAATGGTCCCCTTAAGTATATTACCCATAGGGGAGCCAACTCCAATTCCTGCAACCGATACTTTGCTGTTAAGCTTTTTTAATGAAAGTCGTATTTTTTCGTTAAGGGCAGCCAGAAAAACCTCAACCTCTTCATAGTCGCGAGTTGTGATCATACCATCCGCAAGGGATTTACCCTGCCTGTCAATTATACCAAATACTGTATTTGTTCCGCCAATGTCAATACCAATGGCTACTTCCATTCTTGAATTATTATTGTTATTCGTTTTCTGCGATGTATTCATTTCCAACTTTTCGGGCGCGGGTGGGTTTGTCCAGGTCAATGCCAAGAGCAATACCAATTTCTACCAGCACATTCCAACCTGCAGCCAGTTCAACATATTCTTTGTATTCACCTCCATCAGGTATACGAATAGTTGGAAAACTTGTTTCATGAGTAGATATAGCAATTACATTCATGTTAACTCCTTCAGCCAAACATTCCATAAATTTTTCTTCCTCCCTTTCAAATGGCTCAACAATAATAACGAGTTCGTTTTTATCCATCACCTCTTCAATTCCATGTACAGCATAGGTGCCTTCAAGAAAATCTGATTTTTTTCTGGTAATTTCATTTGTTTTCAAGGTTAATTCTTCAACCACCCCATTATTCCTTCCGGCGAAATAAATCATATCAGCGTTTTTCATCGTGTCTACCATATTCTCATCAATTTTCATTGTGAGGGCTCTTTCAATAAGGTCTGCCAGCTCATTTAGTCCAGTCATTTCTTCAGCATCCATATTTCTTAGCATGCTATCGTAAAATAGTCCTTGCTCAACAACAGACATGGTTGCAGCTACCGCTTTTTCTTTTCCACAGGAAAGAATATGTGTATTATCTGATAATTGCTCCAGGGGGGTATTTTTATTTGCTGTGAGACCAAATATCGCATCGTGCCCGGCTTCTTTTAATTTCATGAATAGCCTGACAACTTCCTTGGTCTGACCAGAATTGGATGCTCCAAACACTGCAAAATCCTTCAGGTCATATTCCATTGCCTGAGTTGCACCTTCCGTTGAAATAGGTGTTTGTCCTCCTTTTTGCAGAGTCGAGACCATGGAGCGCTTGGCAGGAAAAATTCGGCTGCTGCCTTCTCCGGTAAAAAACATTCCTTTTTTCAATTTTGCAGCCTCTGCAAAGGGCTGTGAAGCCTTGTGGTCAAACTCCCTAACAATTTCTGAAGTTTTCAACATTTCTCTAACCAATTCATATTTTGAATATTTTTCTTCTGATAAATTCATGATTCTAATTTTTTTTAGTTATTCAAGTGATATTAAATTCTTATTTTACGATTACAAATTCTTTCAAATCTTCCTGAACCTGTGGTTCTCTTTGAAAACCACCTCCAAGATGCTGCCAAAAAACCTCGGCATAATCCATGCCCACCATTTTGCCATAATCAACATTTGCCTGTTTCATAACGTCGAAAAAATTATCCATTTTATGCATTACACGCATAAGTTCAATCTGTGTTTGGTGATATGTCAACATTTCCATTTTTGTATCCATAACGGAAGATATATCAACATAAAAGTGAGGCGGAACAATAGCTGATCCAAGCGGATCGCTTAAAGTCAAGGGAGCAGAATGATATAAAAGTGGTGTAACCTCCAGGGGTTCTTCATCAACCGGTACATTTGGCAGGGAGGAAATCATTGCTGCCGACTCTACAATATTGCAGGTTGTCCTATGGTCGCTATGGTAATCCATTGGAAGGTGTGTAATAACAATTCCTGCTTTTACTTTCCTCATTAGTGAAATTGCCGCTAAGCGAAGCTCCTCTGTATCAAAAAGAAAGCCATCATATCCACACATACAATAGTAATCGGCCCCCAGAACACTGGCAGCTTTCCGTGCTTCCCCCTTCCTGGTTTCCATTGTTTCCTTTTGGGTTGAGTTTATTCCACCCATTCCACCAGCGGTCATTGTTGCAATAACTATTTCATATCCTTTATCCTTTAGCAGCTTTAAGGTTCCAGCGCAAAAAGCTTCAGCATCATCCGGGTGTGCCGCAAACGAAAGGGCTACTTTATTAAATCTTCTTTTCACAATAATTTATTTTTTAACCATTATTTTTTCTAATCTTACAAATTCAGGCAGATCACCAACAAGAGGCCTGATATAGTCCATAAAGGCAGGTGAAACAAAATTGCCTTCCGCATTGAAGTAATCATCGGGCATTGGCTTTGCTTTAACAGCCACATCATTTAGCAAAGCTTTTCCAAATTCAATTGTATAAGGCTTGTTACTTACTCGGTAAATAGAGACCATATAACCAGTTTCTCCCTTTTCAGCGAGGTTTACGGCTTCTTTTCCACATAAAAATGCTTCCTCCAGGTCAACGGGCACAGCTCGATCCATGGCACTCATTATTAAAGATTCCGTAATTTGAAACTCTCCTCTATATCCAAATTCTTCAGAAATCATTTTATGTAAATTGAGTCCAACACTAGCTCCTCCCATGGCACCAAATTCTATGTTCTTAAATTTATCCTGGGTTTGAGAAGCACTTACTGGTGTTCCGTCAGCGTATTTTAGGCCTTCCCCACAAACTACTGAAACCCATCCATAATTATTTATACATTTCTCAACATCACGAAGAAAATTATTTCTATCAAATATATGTTCAGGTGTATAAATTAAATGAGGAGCATCATCTTCATTCTTTTTGGCAACAGCAGTAGATGCTCCAAGCCAACCAGCATCTCTTCCAATAGTCTGATAAACAACATATTGGTCTACCTTCTGCATGTCTCTGGCAAGCACTCCTGCCTGCATTACATTCAGGATGTTTGATCTGGCAGCAGAGGCAAATCCAGGTGTATGGTCTGTTCCAAACAGGTCGTTATCAACCGTTTTTGGAATTCCCACTCCTATGAGTTCATAATTCTGTTTTTTACAATATGCCTCAACCCTATTGATCGTATCCATGGTATCATTCCCACCTATCAGAAAGAAATAGCGAATATTGTATTTCTCCAAAACTTCAAGAATCTGTGGAAAATCTTCGTCCTTGACCTTGTGCCGTGAGGAACCAAGTGCAGAAGATGGGGTGGTTCTTAATCCTGCCAGGACTTCAGATGGTTGGCTTCCGAGGTCAATGATTTTTTCATTCATAAAACCTTCTATACCATAGTTCATCCCATATACCTGGTCAATTTTATCTGATTTTTTAGCCCCAGCGATAACTCCGGCTAAACTTGAATTAATTACGGAGGTGGGTCCTCCCGATTGTCCAATTATTGCATTTCCTTTAAGCATGATTATTTAAACTTTACAATTAATAATTTTCTGTTTCTAGGAGAAATATAGTTCTCCAAAAAATTTCGGTTGGTGAAAATCTGGTTTATCTGTACCAATACTATTCCAGGTTACAAAATGAGGAACAGTTAACTTATCTCCACATTTATAAAAATTAGCTGACATTTTTCTCCCTTTTAAATCTGATATCTTTTGATCAAAAAAGAAAGAAGTCGGGATAAGAACTGTCAGTTCCCAGGAATAAGATCCACTTTTTTCTTCAAATGTATTTCTTCCCAGACTTGAAAGTGTTTCTATGTTCTGAATTTTAGAAGGCTCAAAGTAAGTCCTGCTATTTCTTGAAATCCCTTTTTGAACCAGGCAGGTTCCAATACAATTAAATTCAAAATTGTAATAAACACCATCATTGAATGGAGATAAGAATAATTCAACACAACTATCCTCCCACACGTTTTCGTTAGTCTTAGCATTCACAGCTCTTATATATTCCTCCTGAATGTAAAATTTCAGGTAAATATCATTCATGTTGAAGCCAATATTAAAGCTGACCTCAGGTTTATAAGGATAGTGAGGCCAGGGAGTGACTCCAATAGCATGCCCGGGTCCCATCTCATCCAGTTTTATGGAAACTTTTTCCAAGCTGGGTTTTGAGGTGCTAAAATTCAATGGTCTTACTTCCAGTGTTTTCATTTACCACCAGTTAAGCAAATTTTTCAATTTCTTTCCATGCCAAAGCGCTTGCCCCAAGTATAGCAGCATTGTCTTCTTCAAGAGCAGAGAATAATACTTTGAATGTATCTTTATAAAAAATTAGCACATATTTATCCAGCCACTTTTTTAATGGTTTCATAAGCAGTTCTCCTGATTTTGCAAGGCCTCCAAACAGAACAACTGCTTCTGGACTTGTATAGGCCAAAGAATTGGCAATAGCTATTGCTAATATTTCGGCTGTTTTATCAAATGCCTCCAGGGCAATAGGGTCATTTTCTTTTGCCGCATCAGATATTTTCTTTGATGTTAATTCAGCCACCTCAAACTTTCGCAAAGGGCTTTCTGCCCTCCTCTTTGCCATTAATTCGATTGCTGTTTTGCAAACACCTGTTGCCGAAACATAGGTTTCAAGGCATCCCAACTGACCACATCCACATTCTCTTCCGCCCGGATAAACAATTATGTGACCCATTTCTCCGGCAAACCCCGAATATCCATAGACAATATCTCCATTCACCACTATTCCGCTTCCCAACCCTGTTCCCAGGGTAAGGACCACAACATTTTCCATGCCCTTAGCAACCCCATATATAGTTTCGCCTATAGCAGCAGCGTTGGCATCATTGGTTAATGCAATAGGAACATCTCTCAGTTTGAGAAACATTTCCTTAAAGGGAATAATTCCCTTCCAGGGAAGGTTTGGTGCATTTTCAATAGTTCCACGATAATAGTTTGCATTCGGCGCGCCGATGCCAATTCCTTTCAAATTATACTCTCCCTTTCCAGCTTCAAGGAGATCTGTAATGGCGTCATTACAAGCCTTAACATAAGGTTCTACAGTGTTAAAACTTTTTGTTTCCAAAATGGTACTTTGAACCACCTTCCCATGCTTATCAACAAGGCCTATAGAGCTATTAGTTCCTCCAATATCGATTCCTGCTGTAACTTCTTTCATAATAAATTTTAATTTTTAAATGCCAAAATGGTGATATAAATAAAACAGGCAATTGGAACTAAAAATCCATACATAATATTACCTGAGAGGTCGGCAATCCCGCTAAATAATAAAGGAATTATAGCGCCCCCAATAATTGCAGTAATCATTAAACCTGACAGTTCGTTTGTTCGTTCCGGCATTTTATCAATTGCCATGGAAAAAATAAGTGGGAAAATATTTGCAAATCCCAGGCCGGTAATAAAAATAGAGGCAATGGCCAGGCCTTTTTGAGGAAGGTACAATCCTAAAATGCCAACCAGTGAAATGATGGATGAAATAATCAGGAATTGTTTTGGGGAAATCCAATTAAGAATTATAGACCCGGAAAGCCTACCTATTAAAACTGCCAGAACAATGAATGCAGATCCTAAAAGTCCCCAGGTTTTTAAATCAAAATCATGCATATCCTTCAAGTATACCGGAATTTTTGAAAACAGGCTTACTTCTGATCCTACATAAAAGAAAATACCCATTACCATTGACAATACATATTTGTTTTTAAGTAAGGATAAACAAGACTTAAAGGTGGGATATATTCCTTTTTCATCTGATTTTTCTTCAATTTTGGTGGCCATTAAGTAAACAACTGCAATAAACATCCCGATGCTGTAAATCGGAAATAATATTTTCCAGTCAGCTCCCCACCATTTTACAGCCGCAAATGGCAATAACATCCCCGACAAGGTACCAATGGCCTTAATAAACTGTCCAAATAACAGGTTTCTGGAGTATTTTCCATCAGGTGAGACATCACGCATTATTGGATTGCCAGCAACCTGCATGATAGCGGCCCCAGCACCAAGAAACAACACAGAAAATAAAAGCAAAGTAAAGCTGTCAAATCCAAAAATCGTTGGAAGCAATAACCCAAACATGGCAATGATTAATCCCAACTGAAGCATATATTTTTTCCCCTTACGGCCTTGCAGTATTCCCATGGGTATAGAAAGAACTCCAAACATTATTAGGCCCATAAAAGTTACCAATTGGGAAACGGTATTTGAAAGCACAAATTCTTCCTTAAGTAAAGCCGAAAGTGGACTCACTACATCCCCAAAACCCATTGCCAAAAAGGCAAGAAAAATTGGTAATGATTTTAGGCTGTTGCTCTGCGTTTTTGTCATTCTGAGTTGATTTAATAAATATAGAATACCTGATTCAATGTTCCAACAAAAGTAAGAAAATCAAGCTTACTAAAACAGGGCAATTTCTAATTATTGGCAATTCATTTAAATTATTTCTTTTTGCTTTTTTGTTTCTTAGAGTTACTTTTCTTAGCATCTGCTGAATTTATAACTTCAATCTTAACATCTGTAATCCCCTTGTCTAAAAAATCTAGTTTTTCTGCAGCAGATTTTGAAAGATCTATAATCCGCCCTTTTACAAAAGGGCCTCTGTCATTTATTATAACTACAACACTTTTCTTGTTCTCCAGGTTTGTCACCCGAACCCTTGTCCCAAAGTCTAAGCTTTTGTGGGCGGCTGTTTTTTTTGAATGATTATAAATTTCTCCACTTGCAGTTTTCCTTCCATTAAATTTATCAGCATAATAAGATGCTTTTCCGAATTGAATAATATCACTTTGTCCCTTTACGATAGAAGAAAAAAGGAGGAAAAAAAAGATAAGTAACTGCCATTGTCTCATTTGGTCAATTATTTCAAGAATCTTTTAATCTCATCTTTCCAGGCAAGATAACCTGCCGCAGTTAAATGAAGACCATCGTTTGTATACTCTTTAAGAAGCTTTCCATCTTTATCTGAAAAAGCATCAGTTAAATCAATATAGGAATAATTAAAATTTCTGGCGAGGCTTGCTAATTGCTTATTAACCTGTTTTATTTCAGCTCCTTTGTTGGTATGATTTCCAAATTTTCCAAAGCCATCATTTACAGGCAAAATACTTTGTACGAAAACTTGTGTTTTGGGCGAAGCTTCTTTAATAGCAAGAAGAATTTTACTATAGATCGTTAAAACATAATCCGGGCTTTTGTTTTGGGACAAATCATTTACACCAATCATTATAAATATTTGATTGGGATTTGATCGAACCACTTCATCAAGCCGGAATAATATTCCATCTGTAATATCTCCTGATATGCCCCGGTTTTTAATGTTGGAGTTTCTAAATAGTTCAGACCAATCACAGCCATCAGTGATGCTGTTCCCCAAAAAAATTATTTCATTGTTTGTGTCAGGTAAAATTTCAAATAGCGATTTTTTTTGATAGTAATAAGGTGAAAACACAGGTGTTTCCTGGGCAAAGAGCAGGTTTGAAAAAAGAATTGAAATTAGCAGTAAAGGCAACTTTTTTATCATAACAAAAACTAAATTTATTTATTGTTGAATCGTGGAGACCAATTCTTCTTAAAGTCCCAATTAGATCTCAATTTTATTTCTTCCAGGTAATAGACTATCTTTTCAGGTTGAATATGTTTAATCAAATTCCCTGTATCCCATTTTCCATTTTCATTCTCATCCCAAATTGCCTTAACTAAGTAAGTTTTTGGAGAAAGAAAATCATATACAAGATTGGTATCGCTGGAAATCTGGGTTTGTTTTACAAGAACTTCTTTATCTGTAAGAAGCTGAATTATTAATGACTTATCAATATTCTGCATGTCAATTATTATATTTCCGTAAAACTCCAATTCTCTAGGTCGAAAGTTTATTTTGATGCTATCATTTGTAAGGCCGTAAATATCAGTTACAGCTCCTGGGAGAAACTGAACTTTATAACTAGTCTCTAAAGCCCATTTATACTCAAAGAAGAATCTATTAAGTTTTGTTGAATCCTTGAGGGGGTTTATTATTACTGCTGTTTCTATAGAATCTTTTATTGAATAGAACTCAATTTTCTCTTTATTAAACTCAGCAATAGGAGTTGTTGTGGAAATTATTGGAAATTCGTTCAGATCAATAGGATTCCCCGGGCCGGCATTCATTGTTAATGCCAGAGATGTTTTCTTTTCAGCTTCTATATTTCGTCGACGTGATTTTTTCGCAGGCTCTTTAAATCGGAAATAAACCGTATCGTACACAATTTTAACAGAGTCTGGTTTAACTTCTTCCGGATATTTGAAAGCAACCTGTATTGATTCCTCATTAACCAGTGTTGTATCAGTTAGCCAAAAAGCAAGAGTGTCTCCAACAGTATAGGTTTCCTGTAAGAACCAATCATCTATTTCGGGAAATTCAGGAAGGCTAATTTCCATCTCACCGGACAATGGTTTATTGAATACAAATAAAATGTTCTCTTTTCTTGTTCGCTCAGTATTAAGTAAATATTGTTCCTTAAATTCCTCTTTAAATAAAGATAGGACTATTTTATCTGCTGAAAATGTCTGCATAGTATTAATACTATCAGGTAATTCCTCTAAAATATCTCCAGGTATAATATTTAAACTGTCAGGATCTACATTCAGGCTATCAGAACTTGTATAATCTTGCTGTGTTTCCGCATTAAGAAAGATCAG
The DNA here is from genome assembly GCA_033791445.1 of Bacteroidales bacterium. Lineage (GTDB taxonomy): Bacteria > Bacteroidota > Bacteroidia > Bacteroidales > VadinHA17 > JANTGF01. The sequence goes on from JASJGS010000124.1 coordinate 34,604, forward strand.
TGAATCAGAAAAAGCAACATATTCTTCAGGATCATACAGAAAATTAAGATTAACATCCTGAAGTGCAAATAATTGAAATGTATCCGCTTTTAAATTATGAATTAAAAAGTCGCCATTTTCATCAGCTTTTGAAACATATAAGGGCTTCTGCTTATAGATTGCAGAATCAGAAAGATCATCATATAAAAGTACATGCACATCTTCAAGGACCTCCAGCTTAAACGCATCAATAGTACCTCCACCAAATTTTAAGGAGTCCAGAACTTCACCGGTAGAAAAAACATACTGATAGTTTACAAATGGATTTGACTCATTGTTGTCAACTATGGCATCATTAAAATTAAAGGTATAAGTAGTATTATCAATTAACTCCTCATCAATTTCAATTATCAGGCTTTTCCCTTTAATACTAACTTCAGGCTTTTCCTGAAGCGGTGGCGACACCAGTAATTTCTGATTTACTTCCTTAAGAACCACATATTCATCGAACTCAACCTTAATTGTTTTTTCATTAAAATTAACTGAATAATTCTCTGGTGTACTTTTCTTTATTTTAGGAGGATCTTCATCTTTTGCCCCTCCGGCCGGTGAAGAAATTTTTGCGCATTGGGAAACAAACAGAACTAAAAAAAGTAAAACTAAATATATAGATGTAGTACGTTTCAATATTATATTAATTAGTTTGGCGTTACAAATATAATATAATGCTCTTCAGAATATTCCAGCCAGAGAAGTTTAAACCATTATATTTTGTAGTTTTGAAATCAGAAAATACTTATTAAGCATGGAAGAAATTGTTCAGGTGGGCGTTCATTGGAATATGAATCCCGAGATATTCAGAATTGGAAATTTTGCTGTCCGTTGGTACGGATTGTTATTTGCATCAGGATTTTTCTTTGGTTATATATTAATGAACAAGTTTTTTAAATATGAGCATGTTCCGCAAGAATTGCTTGATAAGCTCACTATTTATGTGGCTGTTGGAACAATACTGGGTGCCCGACTTGGGCATTGTTTCTTTTACGAGCCATCGTATTATTTGAGTAATCCTTCGGAAATTTTTAAAATCTGGCATGGGGGGCTTGCCAGCCATGGGGCGGCAGTTGGCATTATTCTGGCTATAATGTTGTTCTCTCGTAATACTAAAAAACCTTTCTTCTGGGTGATGGACAGGGTGGTGGTTGTAGTTGCATTGGCCGGATTTTTTATTCGTATGGGCAATCTTATGAATTCTGAAATATACGGAATCCAAACATCTCTCCCCTGGGGTTTTATTTTTGAAAGGAATGGGGAAACTGTTGCAAAACACCCAACTCAGATTTATGAAGCTCTGGCATACTTAATCATCTTTTTTGTCCTATACTTCGTATATATGCAGAAAAAGGGGGAAACTCAAAATGGATTATTGTTCAGCCTATTTATTATAATGATTTTCTCTGCCCGGTTTTTTATTGAATTCATTAAAGAAGACCAGGTTGCTTTTGAATCAGGTATGAGCCTGAATATGGGTCAGATACTAAGTATTCCTTTAGTTCTTGCCGGCATAGTGATTTTGATAATAAACTCCCGGCAAAAAGAGAAAATATCGGGCTTTTAAATTCCAATTATTTCAAAATATTTTCTCCTTTCTTTAAATGGGCCTTTTTATATCCTGTATATCTTTAGCTATCTTTGATATTGCAGTTGGCATCCTTTTCTTATGGGAATAGCAAATTCTTATATCACCAAAATCTTTAAAATAAAGAACCTTTTTTGCACAAGCACTGTTCTTTTAATAAAAGAAAAATTTGAAGAAGCCGGGTTTATTGTTCATGAAATTAACCTGGGATCTTCCACCATGTCCTTTAATTCTTCTTTACTTTCTGAGAAAGATGTAGCTTCTCTCCTTGAAAAATATGGCCTGGGTCTTTTAATAGATAAGGACAAAAAGTTAGTCGAAGATATCAAGTTGGCTGTTATTGAGTTAATTCACCACCTAAACAATGTTAATTCAGTTATCCAGCGATCAGATTACCTTGTTGAAAAATTGGGTAAAAGTTACCAGCATCTGTCAAAGGTTTTTTCTGCAAATGAGTCCCTGACTCTTGAAAAATACATCATTCTTCAAAAAATCGAACGTATTAAAGAACTCATTAATCAGGATGAGTATACACTCAGTGAAATTGCCTATATGATGGAATACAGCAGCGTCCAATACCTATCAAACCAATTCAAAAAAATTACCGGACAGTCAGTATCAGAATACCGCCAAAAAAAGTTCAACGTAAGGAAGTCTATTGGTGAAATATAGAATTTATTTTGCCTGACTTTCCAATAATTTTCAATTCCTGTTATACATATAACAACACAATTTCATAACATTTTTACAGAATTTCGTAACAGCTGAAAGTGTTGTTTGGTATAATTTTGTTCCGTAGATTAAAAATATAGACACTTATAAATTTAATTAATTTCAATATGATACGAAATACAGTTTTTACAAGATTAATCTTATCAGTAGTTTTGGTTGTGGCTGGTAATGGCATCATTGCTTGTGATACCCAGGATAATATTGATGAGAAAAACAATGAAAAATCATTGGTATGTGATGAGTTTGAAATTTCTGACCAGGATTTTCCTTGTTTAACAAACCTGCCTCTTGAAGCATTAAGTGAAGCTGAAATAAACGGCATACTGTATATGAGAGAAGAAGAAAAACTGGCGAGAGATGTATATATTTTAATGTATACTTTATATCCTCAGCCTATTTTTAATAATATTTCAAAGAGTGAGCAAAGACATACCGATGCCATCAAAGCCCTAATAGACAGGTATGAGCTTAATGATCCGGTAGCGGAGGACATACAGGGTTCATTTAAAAATCAAACGCTACAAAGTTTATATGACAATTTAATTGACAAAGGAAAAGTTGATAGAATCGAGGCCCTTAAAGTTGGTGCCCTTATTGAAGAAACAGATATACAGGATATTCAAAATGAGTTAGAAAAGAATGTTGACAACCAGGATATTTCAACTGTTTACGGCAACTTGCTAAGGGGATCAAAAAATCATCTCAAAGCATTTGTAAATGTACTAAAGGCGAGTGGAGTTGAATATGAGCCTGTACTTTTAGATCTTGAATTCTTTAATGAAATAGTTGAATAAAAATAGATCCATTTCGTTAATAGCATTAACCAGGCCCATTTTGGTATAGGATTTGCGCCAATTAAAACACTTTAATTAAAAATTTATCGGATGAAGCTTAAAAAAAATATTGCAGTAAGTGAATCTGGGTTCGTTTTTGATCCTTCCAGTGGAGAATCATTTACGCTCAACCAGGTTGGAACCGATATTCTTGATCTGTTAAAACAGGAAAAAGATTTTGATGAGGTCAAGCAGGGAATCCTTGAAAAATATGATGTTGATTCCATCACCTTTGAGAAATATTACTACGATTTTATAAACAGCCTGAGGCAATTCAAACTAATTGAGGAGGAAGACGAACACCTGTTAACATCAGAAAATGAGTAAAATAAAAATCACTCTTGCCGTTACAGGCCTAAATAATACAGATAATCCCGGTCCGGGCATTCCCGTAATTCGGGGTATTCGTGAATCCGGCGCTTTCGACCTTAGGGTTATTGGGCTCTCGTATGAAACACTAGAGCCGGGAATTTTCATGGAAGACATGGTTGATAAGGTATATATGGTTCCATATCCATCTGAGGGTTCAGATGCTCTCATTCAAAGACTTGAATATATCAACTCAATTGAGCACATAGATGTTCTTATACCAAACTTTGATGCCGAGTTATATACATTTATGAAATCAGAAGGTAAACTGAAAGAAATGGGAATAAATACATTTCTTCCAACCCTTGAGCAGTTTGAAGAGCGCCATAAAACAAACCTCTACGATTTTGGTAAAAAATACAACATAAATGTTCCTGAAAGCAAACCACTTCTTAACCATAAGGACATAGCTGATATTAGAAAAGACTTTGAATATCCTGTAATGGTAAAAGGGAAATTTTATGATGCATGGATTGCTTATAATGAGGAGCAGGTAAAAATGTATTTTAATAAAATAAGTGCTAAATGGGGATTACCGGTGATTATCCAGGAATTTGTTAAAGG
>JASJGS010000125.1:0-2707 GCA_033791445.1 Bacteroidales bacterium
TTCGATTCCAGATACTAAAATATCATATAATGACATTGTTGTAAAAGCAGTTGCTTTAGCTTTAAAACAACATCCAAAAGTAAATTCACAATGGTTTGATGATAAAATTCGTATAAACCATCATGTACATATTGGAGTTGCTGTTGCTGTTGAAGATGGATTATTGGTTCCTGTTTTACGATTTGCTGACGAACAAAATTTACCACAAATCGGAGCTCAAGTAAAAGATTATGCAGTAAGAGCCCGAAATAAAAAGCTAACTCCGCAGGAAATGGAAGGAAGTACTTTTACAATTTCTAATTTAGGGATGTTTGGTATCACAGATTTTACATCTATTATCAATCAACCGAATTCAGCGATTCTATCTGTTGGGGCCATAGTGCAAAAACCTGTAGTAAAAAATGGACAGGTAATAGCTGGAAATACCATGAAGTTAACAATGGCTTGTGACCATAGAACCGTAGATGGCGTTACAGGATCTGAATTTTTATTAACACTAAAAGGATACATAGAAAATCCTGTAACTATGTTGGTTTCGTAGACTAGTTACTACTTTATAAAAAAGGGCTATAATTTCAAAAAAAGAAATTATAGCCCTTTTATAGTTTTCACAAAATTGTAAATGCTATTTAATTTTAAGGTGTTACACAGGTGGTGCTATAAGTGAGTGATGTTCGTGAACCCTTTTCCATTCATCCTTAGTTTTAACAAATAATAAAGTAATTAGATTATTGACTGTAATTTCTCCATATACCTTATGCATAAGTATAAAATCTGAGGTAAAGGTTAAATAAGCTACATTGCCACCATAAACAGCGATTTGTAGATCATTTGCTCCGAATTTTTCGACTTTAGTTACAGCACCAAAAACTGAACGTTCATGGTCTTCATTTTCTGCACTATTAAAGCGTGGCTCACCATTTTTGAATTCGGTGAATTTTGACCCATAAGCATGAAAAGAAATGAGTTTATGCCTATCGCTCCTATATTTAATTTTTTAAGAAAAACTTAAAAATTTACGGCAAATCCTAGATCAATTGAGGTGACAAAACCAATAGTATGCAAAACCATTAAGGATAATGACCATAATGGTTTTGCGCTTTAATGTTTAGATGTTTGAGTCTAGATAGGGTATTCCCAATCGATTTTGCCCATATAATCAGAATGATGTTCGTGTACCATTTTCCATTCACCCTTTGTTTTAACAAATAATAAAGTAATTAGATTATTGACTCTATGACCTGTTGGTCCGTCTTTAATATCCAGTATAAAATCTGAGAGAAAGGTTAAATTAGCAACATTCCCATTATATACAGCAACTTTCAAAGTTCCAGGGGCAGCGCCAAAGTATTGAACTTTAGACACGACCTCACCAAATAACTGACGTTCATTATGTTCATTACCCGCACTATCGAAAGATTCTCCATTATTGAATTCAGTAAACTTTCGGCCATAAGCATGAAAAGAGATAAGTTGGTCCATATATTCGCTATCATATCCTTTTCCGGCTCCGAGTGTTATACTTTCTGCAATGGCCCCAAAAGTTGCTAAGACCTCTTGCTGTGCGACTGAACCTAGGTCAGGAACAGAAGGATTGGATCCAGTTTCGCTCTCTATTGATCCTTCAACATTCACAGGAGAATGATGTTCGTGGTTCATTTTCCATTCACCATCAGTTTTAACAAATAATAAAGTAATTAGATTATTGACTATATGTAACTCTCCACCAATCAACAATTCAAAATCTGAGATAAAGGTTAAATTAGCTACATTCCCATAATATACAGCAACTTTCAAAGTTCCAGGGACAGCTGCAAATTTTTGAACTCCTCCTGGGTCTACTATAGTACCAAAAAGCGTACGTTCATTAGCTTCATTACCCTCACTATCGTAAGATAGTCCATTATTGAATTCAACAAAATTATCGTCATAGGCATGAAAAGAGATAAGTTGGTCCATATATTCATTTGGATTATATGGATCAGATCCGATTCCATATCCTTCTCCAGCTCCGAGTGTAATATTTGTTGCAATGGCCCCAAAAGTTGCTAAGACCTCTCGCTTTTCTTTTGGATATTCCCGGTGAATTTCAGATGAACCTCTGGATTCAGATGCTTTAGAAGCTAACCCTTCCATACTTTCATCACTATTCGAACACCCATATAAAAGAAATAGGGATGTAATCATTACAGCTAATACTCGTTTTGTTTTCATAAGTAATATTTTTAGTTGGTTAATATTTATTTACTCGGTTTTTATTCTGATTGACACTTAACAAGTTTTTTCAATCATAATAAGAGATATTTCAAATATATAAAGACCAAAACGTACACATATACATTTTTAATTCAATAAATGATAATATTGAGTCATTGATAAAAAGGAAGAGAGTGACGGATCAATTTATATGTTGCTGGACATATTTTGAAGGTAAAATACCATACTTATCCATAAAACATTTTGAAAAGTATGCAGGGCTATTAAAACCTGTTTCATAAGCAATTTCAGAGATATTCCCTTTTTGCTTATGTAATAAATTCAGCGCTCTGTGCAATCTAAATTCTCTAATAAAATTGTTAGGAGATTTACCGGTCAACTTCATCAATTTTCTATATAGCTGTGATTTACTGTATCCTAATTCTTTACTGAAAATACCCACATTAAAATTAGGTTTATTCCAGTGGATTTCAATAAAATCCATCAAACG
>JASJGS010000126.1:0-3215 GCA_033791445.1 Bacteroidales bacterium
GGCTGCCGGGAAGTGCGACCCTTCCGGGGTCGGGCATCTAAATGCAAACGGATCTGCTTTAGACATATGATGCCTCTGGCATCAGCATTTTTTCTGGCAAGACTTCCAATTAGGAAATTCGGATTCTAGAGGGATCCCATATATTGTGGGCACCACAGATTTTAACCTGGCAAGAGAATATTGAACAGAGGAACAAGGAACACAGAATAAGAAAGAAGAAGAGTTTCTGTTCAAGGTTTCGTTAATACTTCTTTTTCTGCAAGATTTGATATTTGCTAAAAGGCGGATCCCGGAGGGATCCCATGTCTATAACAGATAGAATTATATCGAGAAGCACGACCCCGCAGGGGTCGAACATGGACATATGAAATAAGGTTCAGGGAACAGGGTGCAAGGTGCAGGGCTTTCCTCTTTTATTATTCCTCTTAAACTTTTGTATGATGGTATTGTTAATAAGGATATGAAATTCATTTTATTCTCCTTCATATTGTTCTTATCTATATCTGGCTATTCACAGACGCCTGAAGTGATTGACTTCGATCCTCTAGAAAAGAGATGGTCTAACTCAAATGATACGCTATATGTGATTAATTATTGGGCTACCTGGTGCATTCCATGTATTGAAGAACTTCCGGATTTTATAAAACTAGACCAGGAGATGAAAGAGGAAAAGTTTAAAATGATCCTGGTTTCTCTAGACTTTCCATCTCATGCTGATTCTCGTGTACTGCCATTCATTCGAAAGCATAATATAACCACTGAAGTTGTCATTTTAGATGATGATGCAAATGTATGGATCGATAGAGTAAACAAAAGTTGGGATGGTGCTATTCCTGCCACCCAATTTATAAGAAACCAGAACAAAGAATTTTATAAAGAACAATTAAGTCATGAAAGACTTCTACAGATTGTAAATAAGTATTTTGAACCAAAAAATAAATAATAATGATTAAAATAATAAACCTCTTAGCTCTCAACTTTTTGATATCGATTTTTAGTATAGCGCAAGGCTATGATATCGGAGATGAAGTTTCGGCATTTGCCCTACAGAATATTGATAACACTACAGTGTCATTAAATGATTATGATACGGAAAAAGGCGTCATTATCATATTTACCTGTAATCATTGTCCATACTCTGTTGCCTACGAAGATCGTATCATTGCTTTGGATAAAAAGTACAAGGAATTAGGCTATCCTGTGGTAGCTATTAATCCTAATGACCCTGAATTATACCCTTCAGATTCTTTTGCAGAAATGAAAAAAAGAGCAAAGGATAAAGGCTTTACTTTCCCTTATTTATTCGATGAGAATCAAACTGTATTTCCAATATTTGGAGCCACAAAAACACCTCATATTTATCTGCTGAAAAATCAGGCAGGAAAATTTATAGTGGCCTACATTGGTGCTATAGATAATAATACTAATGATGAGAAGGTTACAGAAAGCTATTTGTCTGATGCACTGGATTCGCTTATCGAAGGCAATGACCCGGCCATGACTAAAACAAAAGCGGTTGGCTGCGGTATTAAAGTTAAGAAATAATCAATCGATTTAATAAATCTGGTAAATTAAGATTCAATGAATGACAAAAACCTATATGCTGTTTTGCTTGGTGGAAAAATTCGCCAAAACCATTTAATGGAGGATCATCATCTTGTTTTTGTGGTTGCTGAAAATGAAATTGAAGCAAGAAAATTGGCTAAGAAGAAATGGAGTGCAGATGATATACATGTAGATGGAACACAAAAGATCATTAAGGTTGATGGCTACAAAATAATACTTCAGAAAACTGAAGAATAAGATGAAGATTTACCGATAAACCCAGAATATTCAGAATAAAGAATTATACGCCCGATAGTCTTCCGCAAACCGGACATTGATTCCAGTCATAAGAAATTTTCCTACCTTTCATCTGTAACTAATAAGAAAGGCTGACGACCAAATACATGACCGATCAGTGCACAAAGGCAATGAATAAAAACTTGAGTTTTGAATCTTTTCTCGGAGAATTATCTACAGAACTGGTAAATCTTCCGCTTGAATCCATTGATGGGGCCATTGAATCCAGTATAAAATCGCTGGTGAAATTCTTCGATGCAGATCGCTGTCATCTGGGAACATTCTCAGACGATTTTTCAGAAATGAAGATCCCACACTTTTATACTCGAAAAGGGCTTAATATACCGCAAACTTCAGATATCGGAGAACACTATTTATCTTTTGTTTATGAGAGTATTAAGCAAGATAAGTTGATTGCATTTTCAAAATCCTCAGAATTACCCGGCCATGCCAAAAAAGATCGAGCAGTGTTCGATAAAATAGGCATAAAATCACTACTTGTTATTCCCTTAAAGATTCATGATGTCGTTCAATATGGGTTTTCATTAACTACGGTTGAAAAACATCGTCAATGGAGTGAACAGACAATCCGCCAAATTAAGATCACGGCCAATATTCTGGCCAATGTGATACAAAGAAAAAATACTCTCAAACAGATACAGGAAGAGAAGGAGTGGTCGGAGGCTGTTATGGAAGGAATGCCACAACTAGCTTATGTCATGGATTTGGAGGGTAGACTAATAAGGTGGAATAAGAATTATCAAGATTTGACTGGGTATTCAGCGGAGGAATTGAGAGATAAATTCCCCAGCGATTTCTTAGGTGATGAGCATTTTAAAAAGGTATCTGAGGAGCTCCAGAAAATAATGGAGGATGGTCAGGAGCGTAGTGTTGAATATGATATTATTACAAAAAGCGGTAAAATAATTCCGTCCTATTATGGCTCAGGAAAGTTGGTGAAAATTGGAGGTGAATCATACATCGTTGGGCAAACTGTTGATATTTCTGAAATAAAGCAAGCTCAAGTAAAGATTACCGCTCAACTGGAAGAAATACAGCTCCTTAAGGAGCAACTGGAGGCAGAAAACATACAATTGCGGCAGGAGCTATTAAGTACCGGTTCATATGGAGAGATCATTGGTGAAAGTGATATTCTCAAACACATTCTCTACCGGGTCGAGCAGGTTGCTCCCATGGATACAACTGTTCTTCTTGAAGGGGAAACCGGAACAGGCAAAGAACTATTTGCCAGGGCCATTCACCAAAGAAGTAAAAGGAGCAACAAAGCATTGAGTACTGTTAATTGTGCTTCATTGCCGGCCAGCCTAATCGAGAGCGAATTGTTCGGACATGAAAAGGGTGCTTTTACGGGT
>JASJGS010000127.1:0-3073 GCA_033791445.1 Bacteroidales bacterium
CTGTGGGGCCATTTGGATCACCCATAAGATAATTCACCCATTCACCTCGTGATTGATAGTCGTCATTGTAATCGTTCTTGCCTCCATTCAGACTATAGACCAATGTGTCAGGCATTCCAGCATATTGAAGATAATACCTGGCAGCTTCCATATACCTGGGCAAATTACTGAGTTTCCAGCTAAAATCATTGGGGTTAATACCAACAGGAATTTCTGCTGCTAAGCTCATGTTATCTTTTAAAGACTTCTGGTTATCGAGCAATTCCTTTGATGGTTTCCTGGCTACATTCCCCATGCCTCCACCAAAACGGATTGCATCTGAGCTTATCAGTCCTAATTCCTCACTTTTCGTAAAAACCTTGACTGAACCAAGCTCAGGATTTTTCCCTTTAAGGAAATGAAAAGTTCCAAGATAGATCCATGTCCCGCCACCCATTTTCTGGTTTACTAAATATTCAGTTTGGCCGCCTGAATGAATGACTGAATATTGCGTGCTGGAGATATTTTTTTCGTTTTGAGAATAACTAATATAAACAGCATATTCCCCTGTTTCAGGAATGTCAGGGATATATTGGAGGTTAGCGGAGTCATTGGCCGAGGCTTTAAATTCAAGGTAGCTTCCAAGTAGAAAGGGGTTTTCACCTGAATACAAAGTATCCTTTATTGCAAAACCATGACTATTAATTGTAACAGGCTCAAATCCTGATATTATGATTTCTGAGTTTCCAGTTGATCCATCATTATCTATAATCACCTCATTATTTTGAACATCTCTCTCCCGAGGAAGAAGAACTGTTGCTCCTGAATTTTCAAGCATAGGAGCCAGGTATGGCAAAACAAAAGTAATGGGGAAAATATCTTCCACCGTAGTATGTAACCTGGCACGTTGCCATTCCCATCGATCCAATTTGGACTCATAATATCTTCCGTGGCTGTGCCACAGGGCAATATGCTTATCATTCAATCCCAATAAAGGTATTGGCTCACCAACTTTCTTTACAAGTGGAGATGTATTTGAAGATATGCTGGATAACCTGGAAGAATCAATTTCCAAAGTAGTCCTATAATAATTAGGGATCAGGGATTCAATATTCTGTCCGTCAGTGAAAAATTGTATGTTATAATTTCTAAACTTCTTTCCTAATTGCTCTTTAATGGAGTTTGTAAAATTTTGAAGGTTTTTCTCTCTGATTGGGATATAGGATCCCGGTACGCTCAAAAATAATTGAACCAAATTATTTTCAGGTTGAACTGATACTGAGTCAAAAGTAATTATTCCAAGATGCTGCCAATCCTGGAATAAGGAACTGCCATTATCAATCTTTTTGGCTGCTTTTTGTGTTAATTTAGTTTGTTGATTTGTTTGACCTGATACAGATAGATTTACAAGCCCAATAATTAGGAGCAGTAAATGAAACTTTCGTGTGAAAGACATGAAAATGGATTTTATTAATACAGATAATATTTTTCAGATAATTTTCTAAAGCCATCTACATCTTTATATAATATTTCTTTTATATCAGAGTACTTATAATTTTGAAAAAAGGCTTCCCTGATTTTTGATGAACCTGTTACCTTATCAAACATATTATGTCGGCTTTCAGAAAGGGAGTATATGTCCTTCTCAGGATAAAGTCTGTGGTGGACATCCATAAACATAAATTGCAAGCTCATCAAATTAAACTTTTCAGCATCCAGGATATGTATTTGAACCCCTTTTATTTCTTTTTTTGCCAGCCTGCCGTAATAGGGTTTGAAAGTAATTGGACGGAAGAGAACTCCTTCCAGTTCAAGCGCATTCATTGCATCTGCCAGCTTTAAGGGATCTATCCATTCTGCACCATATAGCTGAAAAGGCAAAGTGTAACCCACACCTTCTGTAAATACCTGCAATTCACCCATCACCCCGGTAGCTACATAATACTGAGCAGTTGAAGCATGGGGGACATGTGGAGAGGAAAGAACCCATTCAAGACCTGTATCATCAAATTTCATTTCCCTTTCCCATCCTTTCATAGGTATAATATTGAGTTTGCATTTGTTTTTTGTTTTTAGATACCTTTCTTCATTTAACAAATTTGCAAGCTCTCCACAAGTAAGTCCATATACATAGGGGATTGGAAAAGCACTTACCATTGAAAAATAGCCTTCCTCTACGAGTGGTCCTTCAATTTTCTTACCACCCAAAGGATTAGGACGATCCAGAACCATAAATTCAATATCATTCTCAGCTGCTGCTTCCATAGCATAGCCCATAGTACTGATATAGGTGTAGGATCGACAGCCATTGTCCTGAATGTCATAAACAAGTATCTCAATGTCTTTGAGCATCTCCGAGCTTGGTTTTCGAGTTTTCCCATACAGTGAATATACCGGAAGACCAGTTACCTCATCTGTATAGAATTCAACATATTCACCTGCAGAATAATCACCACGTACCCCATGTTCTGGTCCATACATGGCAACCAGGTTTACTTCTGGAGATTCAAAAAATATGTCAGCTGTTGATTTTAATTTTGAATCTACTCCGGTCTGGTTCGTAATTAAACCTACTTTCTTACCATGAAGATGGTTGAAATTTTGGGAGATTAAAACCTCAAGTCCGGTTTGGACTTTTTTCTGGGCAAAAAGAGCACCAGAAGCCAGTACCACAATTATTAGTACAAGTAGAATTCTCATGCTTTTCATTTTCACATTTTTATTTTTTACTCTTTTTTACACCAAAGCCTGGGTCAATCTTTATGAACCAGAGTGCAATGAAACTAGGAATGGTGCATAATATGACATAAATAAAGAAATGCTGATAGCCCAGGAATTCCTGGATGGTTCCACTGATCATTCCGGGGATCATCATGCCAAGAGCCATAAATCCAGTAGTAATAGCGAAATGGGCCGTTTTATATTCTCCCTGGCCAGCTATATACAACATATAAAGCATATATCCAGTGAAACCAAAGCCGTAACCAAATTGCTCAATGGCAATGCATGCATTTACAATTGCAAGCTTACTAGGTAGAGTGTAAGACAAATATATATAAACAATATTAGGCAGGTTTATAGCTATAGCCATCCA
>JASJGS010000128.1:0-3491 GCA_033791445.1 Bacteroidales bacterium
TAAAATCACATTGAGATTGATGGTGCAACATCGGAGTGGCATTCCTAATTTCACCGACCATCCTGATTTTTGGGGAAATCTACCGAAAAGCAGTGAGGAATCGCTCGACTTGGTATTGGATAAGCCCGCTGATTTTGAACCTGATAAAAGATATAGTTATTCAAATACGAATTATTTATTGATTGGCGAAATCCTTGATAAAACATTAGGATATAGCCATCACCAATATATCAAGAAGGAGATTTTGATACCACTTGAGCTATATAATACTTACAGTTTGCTTAGTGAAGTGGATTTAGAAGAAGTTGCTAGCGGGTACTATGTAGGTTATGAAGGGGATATGAAGCTTAATGATTTTGTAGGCCCCAGCGGCTCAATGGTAGCGACAGCAGAAGATGTGGGCATATTCTTGCGGGCATTAAACAATGGCTCATTGTTTAATGAAGGGGAACAGGAAATCTATTCTTCAATTTATGTGTATGAGCATACCGGATTATTGCCTGGATACCAAAGCATTGCAAAATACCACAAAGACATTGATACAGTTGTTATTCAATTTGTGAATACAACTAATTTTGATGGATACACCTTTAATTTATCGGAAATCGTATATAATCGTATTGTAAAAATATTGAGAAGTAAAAAAAGCTCATAACAATGAAATGCTCTGTTCTCCGCTTGATTTAGTAATTTCAGGGTAACCGTTGGAAGATATGCAAATGCTTACAAAGGTTCTTTTCATATTTCATCGAACTTCACTTATACTAGACCGTTAAGCTTTATTAAAAAACAATTCCCCTAATCTAGAAAATGGAGTTTGTTCAAAGTTTTTTGAAATCTAGAAAAAATACTTTTATCAACATGGCTTATGAAAATTACTTTAAACAACTATAACATATGGAGAAAAATTTAATAAGATCATTGCACCTTGTAGAACAAGGATTTGATAAATTAAAAGCTGCCTTTCTTCACAGAAGGGGTTATATAAAAGATGTGCAATTGATATCTTACTATGGATATGGGAATAATGATTTAATCAGTTTTGAAGGGCGTGTACTCAAAGACAGGGAGATTGCCGTAACCAAATCAAATGATACAATCTTTAAGAATATCGAGCGTATGTACAAGCATTTTGGCAGTATTGAATTGCCAGGTGTAAGTGTTACAGCAACATATGGTCAGGAAACCCGAAGTACCATTACTGATGATGAGGGATATTATAAATTTAAATTTCCCATTCCATCTTATTTAGATAAAAGTCAGTTATGGCATCAAATCGGTGTAAAATTGTCACAAGGGCAGGATTTTGAAGCCAGTCAAACTGCTTGGGTACAAGTACCGCTACCCAAAACTGCCTTTGGGGTAATCAGTGATATTGACGACACAATTCTACAAACTGGATCTTCGAACCGCCTCAAGTCCATTACCACCACCTTTACAAAAAATGCTGATACCCGATTATCCTTTCCCGGTGTACATAGACTTTATTCCGGCCTTCAAAATGGAAATACTCCCCACCCTGTCAATCCCATTTTCTATTTATCAAACAGTCCTTGGAATCTTTATGATTTCCTTGTCGAATTCATGGAATTAAAAAACATCCCTAAAGGATCTTTATTACTGCGTGATTGGGGATTGGACAATGAAAAAATGATAGTTGATGACAATCATAAGCTAAATACGATTGCTAAATTGCTAAATACCTATCCTAAACTTCCTTTCATTTTGATAGGTGACAGTGGAGAAAAAGACCCAGAATATTACCATAAGATCGTTCAACAATACCCCAAACAAATTCTTGCCATTTATATCCGGGATGTAAGCGATGAACCAAGAGATTCAGAGCTTAGAAATATTGTCAAAGAAGTGGAAGCGCTGGGGGTTCCCATGTTTCTGATGGAAGATTCTTTTACGGCTGCGGAACATGCAGAAGTTATGGGGTGGATTAACAAGGAGACTTTGGAGCTGGTTAGAGAGGCCGTCTGGCATTAAGGGGCAAGTAAGACAGATTTATGTTAAAAATTGGAAAACAAAGCCTAACAAAACCTAAACTGCAATAAAATGCAGTTTAGCCAAACCAATGTGTCCAATTTTAAGAATATAATATCAAATGTTAGTGGATAAAGGTTTCTGTTCTTTTGTACTGATATAAAATGAACTGAAAAATCAAGGATGAAAAAAGCCTCCTATCAGGGACCATATATGAAAATGAGACTTTAGTATCTTTGTTTTAATAAATGAAGAATAATTACGAAGATGGAAGATAGATTGTTATTTATTGATACAGAGACAGGAGGATTGAATCCAAATAAGCATTCGCTATTATCATTAGCCATGGTTGTTTGGGAGGATATGGAAATTATTGCTAAAGAAGAGTTACTGATTAATGATGGGAAACTTTCTGTTACTGATGAAGCTCTATCTATTAACAAGATTGATATTGGAAAGCATAAGAAATCAGCGATTTCCTCCTCTCAAGCTATTGAGAAAATATTATTATTTATCAGTAGACACTTTCCTCATCAAAGAAAAATTACTTTAGCCGGTTATAATGTTCAATTTGATGTTAATTTTCTAAAATTCTTCTTTTCCCAGAATAATGAAAACTTCAGCAAATTTTTTTCCCATAGAATCATTGACACGTCTTCGATCCTGTATTATCTATATTTAGCAGGCCATTTAAAGCACAGAGCAATTTCATCTGATGAAGCCTTCGACCTTTTTGAAATTAAAGTCGAAGGAAGACATACGGCAATAGGTGATGCAATTGCCACAGCAAAGCTATTTACGATATTAATATCTCTTACAAATTAGAGCTTCAGGGTGATTAACCCCCAGCTGCCTCCCAATCGTATCTGAAGGTAAAAAGGGGGATTTTATTTAAGAACAGGTACTATTCACAATTCTTTTATTTTGATAAGGTGTTCATGGGCTCCCTTTGCTCAGTTAACGATTTTTGTTAATAATTTTGCCATATCTTATACTTTGGAGTTTAATAATTAATGGAAAAAAAACTACTTTTGGTTAATTAAAAAATATAGTTCAAACTATAATTGCATTTACATAAAGTACTAATAATTAACTGATTAAAAATGGCGCAGCAATATTTAGATCATTCAAAAGCAATCTTAACTTCTAATCGTTCAAATTTTAAAGGAGGAAGTAAAGGTTCCGGAATTATTTCACTATTTGGGTATCAAAACGAATATGATCTTAGAGAAGGGTATCCATTATTGACTACAAAAAAAATGGCTACAAGATCTGTGTTTCATGAAACAATATGGTTCTTAAGAGGTGATACAAATATTAAATATCTTGAAGATAATAATTGCCCTGTTTGGAGGCCTGATGCTTTTCAAGACAATCTTCCAGGAATGCAAAAAGAAGGAATTTTTCCTGAAAGTATTGTGAAATATTCTCCGGATTGGGACACTGCTATGAAAGAATATGGTCAGAGAATAAAAGAAGATGCTGATTTTGCAGCAAGATGG
>JASJGS010000129.1:0-3057 GCA_033791445.1 Bacteroidales bacterium
CGTTATAATCCAATGAGATTGTGAAGAGGTTGGCATTAAGGAGGGTTTGAATCACATCTTTCCCACTTATATCAGCTTCCAGATTTTCAATAGGAGGAAAACATAGTTCATTCACCAAATCATCGCAAAACCGATCAGGAATTGACATTTTAAGGATACAATTCCTGATTGATTCGGGCTGATTTGAGATTACTTCTTCCAGCAAAAAATTAGTGGTTGTAGGATTAATAGCATGAATTTTTTCAAGGGATTCATTTAAGTCTTCACCTTTCTTTACCATTAATAATAACAAACGCAAACCAGTAATCCATCCTTCCGTTTGTTGCATCAATTTATGCGAAATTGCTACACTTGATTCAGTATGAAAAACATTCTTCAACAATTCCAAAATTTCACTTTCGTTGAAGCACAGTTCCGACATACGAATCTCATTGATGCGACTGTGTGCGCGTAACGAGCTTAGATTCAAAAACGGATCTCTCCTACAAATAATAACCAAATGCATTAGCTGTGGAGGAAACTGGAGCAGCTGGTTAATCAGTTCATTAATTTGCATGTTTTGGATTAAATGATAATCATCTAGTACCAACACAAACTCCTTCCCTATTTCATCTATACCATTAATGAGGCTTTCAGCTATTTTACTCATCGGTGGTAATTCAGCAGCTTCCACATAGTCATTCAGATGAACCAAAGCTTTTGGAAACTTATTATTGACCGATGTCGAAATACACCGAATAAAGTCCCTGATTTCATTGTCTTCATTGCTCAATGAAACCCAGGCATAAGGGATTTTCGATTTTTCAAGCCAGGAGCTAACCAACATACTTTTGCCATAGCCTGCTCCGGCAGATATCAGGCTAACAGGCTTGTACAGGTTGTTAGCCAGTTGATCAATCAGATGATCTCTGTAAACATGTTCTTTAGTGACCGGTGGTCTATGTAGTTTTGTGCGGAGCATAACTAATGTAGTGCAAATTAAAAATATATTTTCAAACTAGCTATGGTATTGATTGAAAGAATCAAAAAAGTTGATACAAGTCAAGGTTTTTGCTCTATTCATCAACCACCTTTGGATCGCAGGATCTGACAAAGGAAGATTCTACTGCCCAACAGGTCAATTACTAATATGTAAAATTGGGCTTTGGGGAAGATCTAATCAACCAAAATGGCAACTTAAAGAAAAATAAGGATTAAAAAAATCGCATTCCAGAAAAAAATTCAACCCAACAGGAAGAGCTATCATTAAACTTTAGAGGATGATCAGCCAGCCACTGATTGTAGCAATAGGTTAACTAAATCCTTTACAGAATAATAAGTAAATACAAGTGGTAAATAAGGGATTATATTGAGAACAAAACTGATAACAAGGAACTTTAAATCGATTGGTATAATCTTTAACTCAGCTATTGGGCCATAGCTTCCATTTATATCTGCAAGGGAAGAATTATCAACAGAGCCCAGAAGGTCATCTTTATTTGCCTGATAATTACCTATCCATTTATTGGCAAAATTATTATTGTGCTTTCTAACCAGGCTGCCGAATTCATAAATACCATCCGATTTGGAACGCAATAAAAAGGGCATATAAACCAGCAATGGACTGTATATGATTATTGGCAAGAGGAATACATAAAGTATGATTTGGAATGCATATGATTTTAATATTGCATCGTTATAGATTATATCAATACCTATATAGGCTGAAAGAACAGCAGAAGGGGCCATAAGTATGAAACTAAACACTAATGGAACCAAATTTAAATACTCCAGACCTGCCATCTGATCAGCATGCAAAGGATCAACATGCAATTTATATTTTGAAATAGCAACTATAGAATACAACCATATAAACCAACGCCAAATCCATCTGAAAATAAGCATTTGAAATATTGGCATGCTAATAATTAAGTAATACCAACCTGCAGGGTTTAGCTGATCACCACGTGTGTTTAGCAGATAATTTCTACCAGCCTCCGACTCTGGTGTTATATGCCAGAAAATAATGATGGTGCCATAAACAATGATCAGCATAACAATTTCAGGAATAAATGAATCTGTTAGCCTGTTCAGGCGCTTTACAAGTTTATTAAAGGACTCCTGTTGTGAATTCGGTATCAGGTCATCTGAGTTTTCAATATTTTTTACAAACGATCTGTCAACTATCTTTTCAATAAGTATAAGGAAGGGTACCACTAAAAGGAAACGAACATGCAAAAGAAAATCCTCAAAAAAATTGATAGTAGCATCACTATCATTGAGTGTGCCCCCAAACAATGCCAGTAAACAAACTGGTAACCAGGTAATTACAGACAATGCTATGGCTGTATGTATTAACTCCTTTCCAGGTTTAGCTTTTCTACGAAAAATTTTTGTAATTGAATAAATGAGGCCTCCGCTAACAAGAGAGAATCCGCTATAATTTGCCGAAGTTTTGCTGTCCAGACTATTTTGATTCATACTTACGCAATATTCTTGAATTGAAACTCCAAGATACTATTTTTCCTAGTAATTTTTAAATAATTTTATTAATCATTGATTGACTTGTACAACTGTCGAAAAAGGCTGTATTAAAAGTCATTTTTTTACTCAATAGTCATGTTGAGCCTGTCGAAACATAATTAATTAGTAATCATTTACACATTTCAACAGGCTCAATGTGACTGATTTTTTTGACTTTTAATACAGCACCAGCTTTGGGATCCTTAAAGTTAAATCTATGGTTCTTTTTGCTTTTCGTTTCTTAACTATCAATATCCTGAGCTACAGCAACATTCCTCAATGAAAAGGATATCAAAACAACTGCGGACTATCGGGTTTATCTTTTGGAAGGTTTCTCAAGCCCTGGTAATACCGGATCCCAAAATTCATCCCGGTTCCTTTCAAAAAATGATTCCCAAAAACTATTCCCAATTGTACGGAAAGATTACTTCTTCCGCTTAGGAAACAGCAATACAACCTGGGCAAATAACTGCCATGTGGGGCCTGCATCGGGCTTTAGCACATAGTAACTGCCTCCACCAATAAATTTAACAGGTTGTTTGCCAAATATTACAA
>JASJGS010000130.1:0-3175 GCA_033791445.1 Bacteroidales bacterium
GTTCCTTGAAATATATGCACCATAGGCAGCCCATTTGTCATTCTGATCTACACTGGTTAGTTGACTGGCCCATATATATTCACCCTCATTTTCTGAATCTACCCTAAAACCATTATAATAGGTTACAGAATCCATCAGAGAATAGGAGCCCTGCGCCGAATTTCTGGTATCACGTGCATATTGTGCAGCCTGCGCATAATTGCCTTGAGTGAGATATACTCTGGCTTTTAGGCCTCTGGCCACATCAACATTTAGGTGTGATTTGTTATTACGTGGCATTCCATCCAATAATGCAATGGCTGCATCAAGATCAGCATGAATATTCGTATAAACCTCTTCAACTGTAACACGAGGCTGGCCTTCAGGAGTATTTATCATCATATAAGGAATTCCAGGTTGAGAATTTCCTCCACCAGGTCTGTATCGTTCAGCATAGAGCTGCACAATTTCATAATGGCTAAAGGCTCTGTAAATAAGTGACTGTCCTTTGATAACATTCCTGTCTTCCTCAGGACCAGAGGCTTCATCAATGCCATCAATCAGAATATTTGCATTGGAAATCCATTGGTAAAACATTCTCCACGGAAATCGGTTGTAATAATAGGTCGCATTTCTATGAGCGTTCCATTTGTACACCTGATTATACCATTGTTCTCTGTTTACAACATGGTCTTCAGCCATACAATCAACAACAATATAGAATGAGCCTAAGCCTCCATTTCCCTGTGTTCCTTCATAACGTACGTATAAGGCACGGTGAATACCATTCAGAGAAGCCCAGGCATTATCAGTTGTTGAAGTTACAGCTGCCGCTGATATCGCATCGGTCGGATAGGTCTCCAGGAAATCTTTTTTACAAGATGTTGATAATACACTTACTGTAAGGATTATCGCGAAAGTATAAATTATTTTTTTCATATCACATTAGTATTAAAGAGTTAGATTTACACCAAAAGTAAAAATCCGCGAAGGTGTATATACGTTAGATGTTGTACCAGAAAAATTTTGCTGTACATTCATCCCCTGGCGAGCACTTTTTATAAATAGGTTTTCACCGCTTACATAAAGCCGCAAACCTTTGCTCCAGGATCCTGTAATCTTTTGTGGAAAGTTGTAGGAAAATGTCAACTGTCTCAGATTAATGAATGACGCATCAGTTAACCACCTGGTTGATGTAGCATCCGAGTTGGTGGTGTTTGTGACATCCATACGTGGAATGTCAGTCACATCGCCTGGTTGCTGCCAGCGGTTCAAAATATCAACACTCTTAGAGGCTCCATAATCACCAGAACTCATAACCGACCGGTAATTATATTCTATTACTTTTCCTCCAATTTGGTAGGTAAACATAAAGTTCAGTGAGAATCCTTTATATGATAATGTATTTGTTACAGCTCCAAACAAGGCAGGTATTGCAGAATCAAAATATCCATACCTGGAATTATTCTGGTCAATTGTAAGCGTGTCTGATCCCTGAATACGAATATCACTGTCCGTATCACTATAGTTATCAGCTCTATACAAGGGTGATCCATCATCAGGATCTACACCAACAAATTCTTTCAGCCAATAATCATAGCGTGAATGTCCAACCATGAGTTTTTTGGATCCATCAATTATTTCATCCTGTGGCAAATATGTGAATTCGTTTTTCAGTGTACTGAAATTGGTATTCAGATTCCAATTGAAATTACTCCTTTTAATTATATCAATAGAAAGTGAGAGTTCAATTCCCTGGTTATACATGGTGCCAATATTTTGATCCTGGCTATCCATACCACCAGAAAGAGGTAAAGGAACTTCAAACAAAAGGTTATCAGAGATTCTATGATAAAATTCGAGTGTACCATAAATCCTGTCAATAAACCCAAATTCAACAGCAATATCAAAACTATTGTTTGATTCCCACTGAAGTGCCTGAGCCATTAGCTTAGACTGATAAATTCCTGATGCAGTTTGATTGTTCCAACCAAGGCTATAAAGTGCCTGGTATGCATAAAAATCAATACCTGAATCATTACCTACCTGTCCATAAGAACCTCTAAGTTTTAACATATTGATCCAACTGGCATCCTGTATGAATGTTTCCTGGTCAAGCCTCCAGGCTGCACCAACAGAAAAGAAATTTCCCCACTGGTTATCAACATAGAACTTAGAAGATCCGTCACGCCTGAAAGAACCGGTTACAAAAAATCGATTATTGAAGTTGTAGTCAATTCGTGCAAGATAACCTTCTGTTGCATAATTATCTTCGTAAGAATCCATGTCATAGAAGGTTACAAAGTTTCCTAATTCGGTATTACCATCGGCAACAATTTCTGACTTCCAACCGTCTAAATGGTTGCGCTTATATTGATAGGACTCGTGTCCAATCAATATATTTAAATTGTGGTTTCCGAATGATTTTACATAATTAAGCAACTGGTTAAAGTTGAAAGAGTTTCTACGATCAAAGTTTCTGGCTGCTCTACCGCCCGGAGCACCATCACCTACAAATTTGTTATTAAAGTAAGTGTTATAATAGTAGTTCTGGTCGAAGCTTAAATTAGCCGTAAACTTAAAATCCTTCAAAAAGGTAATTTCGGCATATGTTTTTGCCATAAGCTGGGTTCTTTCTTCTAAATCTTCATCCCACTTAATTTCAGCAATTACATGTCGACCGGTACTTGCATCACTGGGTCGGTTGTCATTTATATCATATTGCTTATTACCGTCACTATCCAACACATATTCGCCGGTAGCCGGATCCAATAGATGGATTGGATAAATAGGTCCCATTTGCCTGGTAAATCGGATAGGATTTACATAGGAACTACTAGTTCCGGTTTGGGCCATGTTGCCAGATGATTGTGTACCACCAATATTAACACCAGTCTTTAACCAGGGCGTAGCCTGTACATTCACATTGGCTCTTCCTGTAAATCTTTTAAAATCCGATTCAATTATCCACCCTTTTTCATTAAGGTAACCAGCAGATATAAAATAGTCAACTTTATCTGAGGCTCCGGAATAACTCATATCATAGTTCTGACGCGATCCTTGTTGGCTAACTCCATCCAGCCAGTCACGGTCTTCCCCATAAGCACCTTTGTATTGGGCAGCTGGATTCATAGTTCCATCTGGTAAAACTATCTGGTCATCAGCAACATTGAATGGATTGTATCCCAAATATCCT
>JASJGS010000131.1:0-5002 GCA_033791445.1 Bacteroidales bacterium
ATTAACTTTAACCTGCCTAAAAATTAACTTATGGAATTTAAAACATTTAATGTCTTTAGAATTATAATAATTCTATTGATGACAACCTCTATTATGATTTCTTGTAAAAAACAAGAGAAAAAAGAAGCTGAAAATATGGAGCCAGATAATATCGAACAAAAAGCACCATTTTTCAAACTATCGTTGGCTCAATGGTCCTTACACCGGGCAGTCAGAGATGATAAAACACATGACCCTTTAGATTTTGCTAAAAACGCAGGCGAACTTGGTTTTACAGGTGTTGAATATGTGAGCCAGTTATATACTGAGCATATTAAAACAATGGGAATGGATTCCGTCTTGACCATTTTAAAAGCCAATAGTGAAAAATTTAACATTCAAAGCGTGTTAATTATGGTTGACGATGAAGGTTCTTTAGCTTCTACGAACGATGAAGAAAGGAATACTACTGTAGAAAATCATTATAAATGGGTAGATGCAGCCGCGTTCTTAGGTTGCCATTCTATTCGTGTGAATGCACATGGTGAAGGGACTGCTGAAGAAGTGTCAGTTGCTGCAGTTAAAGGGTTAAGTAAACTATCTGAATATGCTGAAAAACAAGGTATTAATGTGTTAGTTGAAAATCATGGAGGATATACTTCTAACGGAGCTTGGTTAGTAGACGTTATGGAGAAAGTTGGAAAGGCCAATGTAGGTACATTACCCGATTTTGGTAATTTCTGTCAAACTATAGGATATGGATCTATCAATGACGAAAACTGCAAAGATCCGTACGACATCTATAAAGGCCTAGAAGAATTGATGCCTTACGCTAAAGCTGTAAGTGCCAAAAGTTATGATTTTGATGAAAATGGTAATCAACCTAAAATTGATTATCTGAAAATGATGAAGATCGTAAAAGACGCAGGATATACCGGATTTGTAGGGGTTGAGTACGAAGGAAGTAACCGTACTGAGCTACAGGGTATCGAATTGACAAAAGATTTATTACTCAAAGCCGGTAAGGAATTAAGTCAATAAGCAACCTATTCTAATTAGAGAAAAATTATTAACTTGAACTTTTTAGTTTAGATTAAGAAATTCAAGTTTCATTATTAATATTTTAAACAAGTATATTATGAGTAAAATTAAAAAGGAGAAAGCAATATCACGACGGGATTTTGTGGGCAGATCGTTAGCAGCAACGGCAGCCTTTACAATTGTACCATCTTTTGCGGTTAGTGGCTTAGGCCATGTTGCCCCAAGTGATAAATTAAATATAGTCGGTATAGGTGTTGGTGGTATGGGTCTTGCTAATCTCAAGAACTTGACCTCACAGAATATTGTTGGCCTTTGTGATGTTGACTGGAAATACGCCAAAGGTGCATTTGATCTATTCCCAAAAGCGAAAAAATACTGGGATTGGCGAAAGATGTATGAAGAGATGGGAAATGAGATTGACGGGGTAGTTATTGCAACCGCTGACCATACTCATGCTATCACGGCAGCTCATGCAATGACTATGGGTAAACATGTTTACCTTCAAAAGCCATTAACGCATTCTGTTTATGAGTCTAGATTGTTAACAAAATTAGCCGCTAAGCACAAGGTAGCAACTCAGATGGGTAATCAAGGTGCTTCTGGTGCGGGTGTAGCAGAAACTTGTGAAATTTTATGGAGTGGAGCTATTGGTGATGTTAAAAAAGTTGAATCTTTTACTGATCGCCCGATATGGCCTCAAGGGTTAAATACTCCTGAGAAAGGTGATTGGGTACCTGATACCTTGAACTGGGATCTCTTTACAGGTCCTGCTAAAATGAAACCATTTAATGAAGTTTATCACCCATGGAATTGGCGTGGTTGGTGGGATTATGGCACAGGGGCCCTTGGTGACATGGCTTGCCATATCTTGCACCCTGTATTTGAAGGCCTAAAATTAGGTTATCCAACAAAAGCTCAGGCAAGCTCGTCTTTATTATTGAATGACTCAGCTCCTGTTTCTCAGGCGGCTAAGTTAACTTTCCCTGCAAGAGGAAGACAAGGTAAAATGAAATTACCTGAGGTAGATGTGCATTGGTACGATGGTGGTATTAAGCCTGAATTACCAGACAACTGGCCTGCCGGAAAGAATCCTAATAAGGACGGTGGAGGTACATATTTTTATGGAACGAAAGATATTTTACACGTAGGTTGTTACGGTATACAACCAGAATTATTATCTGGAAGAAAAATTTCAGCTCCAAAAACCGAACGAAGAGTTGAGGAAGAATTAAAGTTAGCATGGAATAAAGGTGCTCATGAAATGGACTGGGTAAGAGCATGTAAAGAAAGCCCTGAAAATAGAAAACCATGTACTTCTGATTTCGCAGAGGCTGGACCGTTCAATGAAATGGTGGTAATGGGAGTACTTGCTGTAAGACTTCAGGATTTGAACAAGACGCTAGAATGGGACGGAGCGAATATGAAATTCACGAACATTGGAGCCAATGAAGAAATAACCAATATCGTAAAAGATGGATTTAAGATCCATGATGGTCATCCTACGTTTAATAAGGAATATACGAAGCCAATGAATGCTATTGCATATTCTCAAGAGCTTGTTAAGCATACTTACAGAGATGGTTGGTCATTACCGGATATGCCGAAGTAACATTTTTAGAATTATTATATTATTATAAACATTTATACATATGAAAACAAAATTTTTAGTTTTAATTTTTAGTCTCGTTTTACTGCCTATGATTTCAGGTTGTAAAACAGATGCAAAAAAGGCAACTGATGCAGAAGCTGAGGAAGTAACAGAAGAAGCCATGGCTACAGAAGAAGTTGCGTTGAATACATTAACCCAAGCTGAGGCAGATGACGGTTGGGTATTGTTGTTTGATGGCAAAACATCTGAAGGTTGGAGAGGTTATAAACAAGATAGTTATCCTGAAAACTGGAAGATTATTAATGGTGCGATGTACTGTATTGAATCAGGCCGAGGAGAAGCAGGTGCTGTAAATGGAGGAGATATAATTTTTGATAAGAAGTTTAAGAACTTTAAATTAAAACTTGAATGGAAAATTGGGGAAGGAGGCAACTCAGGAATCTTTTATCTGGCGCAGGAAGACTCTGACAAAATTTGGAGGACTGCTCCTGAAATGCAAGTTTTGGATAATGAAAGACATATTGATGCTGAATTAGGAACAGATGGAAACCATCAAGCAGGTTCACTTTATGATCTAATTCCAGCGAAACCGCAAAATGCGAAGCCAGCTGGCGAATGGAATCAGGTTGAGTTAATTGTATATAAAGGGACTGTAATTCATAAACAAAATGGTGTAAAGGTTGTGGAATATCATCTATGGACTCCCGAATGGAACGAAATGATAAAGGGAAGCAAATTTCCAACATACAATCCAAACTGGGCCGAAGTTGCTTCGGAGGGTTATATTGGACTTCAAGATCACGGAGATGATGTATGGTATAGAAATATTAAAATTAAAGAAATGTAGCCTATTTTTCTTTTGTTGAATATGTTTCAAAATTATGTTCAAAGGTTTTGAATATGTTTATCGTCAATTTAGATGACTAATAAGAATCATTAAATATTAAAATATACTTTAAAATGAATAAACTAGTAGTCCTTATTGCAATATCATTATCAATATTAGGTTGCAAGAAAGGAGAAAATCAGAATACAACTTCTCAAGTGGAAAAACCAGGTATATATGAAGTTATATTCATAGATGTTAACAATACTCATATACCGGATGACATAGACCCGAAAGTTCTTAAAGAAAGTCGTCTTTTTAACAATTTGAATTTAACTAGATCTGATCAGTTTTGGAATTCTAAAAATAACTTTTATGCTCATGGAATGGGTAGTATTAAAACTGAGGAATCAGGGGAATATTATTTCAGACTTACAAGTGCAGGAAAGATTTTATTTAAACTTAATAATAAGGATTTGGTAAAAGTTGAAGAACTTGATAAAAAAGAAGTCACAAAAAAGAGCGCGTTTCTTGATTCAGGGGCTACTGTTTTTGAGTTTGAATATTTTCCTGGAAGTATGGACCCATTTTTGGTGTTGGAATGGTCAACAGATGGAGAGAATTATGAGGTTGTTCCCGATACTGTTTTTAGTAATATGGATGCATTGAACGTTCAACCATGGCAGAGTGATGACGAAACTATAAGTGAAGATGCTCAAGAAGATAATACACTATCTGATGTCGAAATAAAGGAAGGTTGGAAATTATTGTTTGATGGTGAAACTACTAATGGATGGCATACTTACAATAAACCAGGAACAATAGGACGTAAATGGCAGGCTGAAAATGGCGAACTTGTTTTTCAAGGAAGAGATCGCTTTGAGTTTTTTGTAGCAGGGAGGAAAATTGAAATTGGTCCTACTGATAGTGTAAAAGACGGTGGTGAAGATATCGTTTCTGACGAAGCCTTTGAAAATTTTGAATTAAATCTGGAATGGAAAATTTCTAAAGGAGGAAATAACGGTCTTTTTTATACTGTTAAGGAAATGGAAAAATATGATGAAATTTGGAAAACGAGCCCTGAAATGCAGGTCATGGATAATAATGGACATAAAGATGGATTGATCTATAAACATCGGGCAGGTGATCTTTACGATTTGATTGCCTCTGACCCTCTTCGTGCTAAACCATATGGCAATTGGAATAAAGTGCGTATTATTAAGAATAACGGCAAAATAGAACACTGGCTAAATGGAACTAAAGTTGTAAGTTATGACATAAATTCAGATGAATGGAAAGATATGGTTTCAAAGAGTAAATTTTCGGAATATAAAGATTTCGCTAGCCCCGGGCCTGGTAAAATTGGTTTTCAGGATCATGACAACAAGGTTCATTATAAAAACATTAAAATCAAAGAATTGAAATAGTTTAATTCTCATAAAAATAAAAAACAGCTATTGTTAAATAGCTGTTTTTTTTATGAAATAAATAAGAGCATTCAAAGTTTATTACTCTTGCGGATATTTTAACCCAACTTGCTTTCTAGC
>JASJGS010000132.1:0-2687 GCA_033791445.1 Bacteroidales bacterium
ATTTGGTCTCTGCGACCATAAGACTGCAAACCCAAAAAAATGAAAGAAAAAGAAGAAAAGATAAAGAAAATTGAGGAAGAAGATATAAATCTTTACAACTACAAAAACAGGGAAGAAAAGACGCAACATAATTTCTGTAAATTCATAAATACCCCAGCGAGGACCAGGATCGTTGATTCAAAACAACGGCTTCTGTGGCAATTGATTCATGTAAAATGTACGGTAGCGTCCGTGTCCGATAACAGCGGACTCCACGTAACAAAACATAATCCAGATAGGTGATATACTCTGGTTCCTATCGATAGTGTTGTGGTATCGAGCACGAAGCCTAACAATTTCTATAAAGAAAGAAATAAAGAGAATCTGGAATTATCAAGGGTTTTAAATTTCGCTTTTCCTGTTAGGAAAATCTTGCTTTCTTAAAGGCCAGAATCAGGTTTTATGTTGACAGGCATTTGAGACAGCTTCTCCATGACCTTCACAGGAAGAGTCTCAAGTTGCGGTTTTGCGTATATGATATGGATTGGCAAAGGACATCTTGCCCCATCTGCTTATTTTATGATTTGGCCACAATTCACTATCTGTGATTTTATAAGCACTGTCAAAATTGTCTGAAGGGTCTTATATTTGTTAGGAATATCTTGGATTATGATGTAGTTTTAGACGGATGTTGACCAAGACAATTATTATCAACAGGGAACTATACGAATCAATCGTTCGTATGATCCTTTGTTATTCCGTTTTTTAACTTAGTCGTGGTTTTAGGTTGTAAAAAAAAATAAAGACATGCTTTGAAACAACTTGCATGCGTTATTTGAGAGGATCAATAACGGAAAAATGATAAAGAAGTTTTTAACACTATTTTTTATGCTCAGTGTTTCCTTTAGTGTGAGGTCTGAGGAAATAATTCGTTTGACAACCGGAGAGTGGGCTCCTTATCTGTCCAAGGATTTGAAACATTATGGTTTCGTTGCCCGTATTGTGACAGAAGCATTTGCGTTAGAAGGAGTTAAAGTAGAATATGTTTTTCGCCCTTGGAAAAGAGCTTATCAAGAGGCTTCAATCGGAAAATATGATGGTTCGGTGATTTGGACTCGAAATCCTGAACGCGAGCAAAAATTTAATTATAGCGATGTAGTAATTGAAGGGCAATCAGTATTTTTTCATATGAAAAGTTATCCATTTGATTGGAAAAGCAGTGAAGATTTAGCAGGGGAGCAAGTTGGGGGAACGTTAGGTTATAAATATGCGTTATTGGAAGATCTAGAGAAGAAAGGAAAGATAAAAATCAATCGAGTTGCCACTGATGAGCAAAACTTTCGCATGTTATTACTCAAACGAATTCACATCTTTCAACAGGATCGAGAGGCTGGTTATGATTTTCTACAAGAGCATTTTAATCCCGAAGAAATCCAGCAGATCACTCACCATCCTAAACCTATTATAAACGATGCCTATCATCTTATTTTGTCTAAAAAGAATAAAAACAATGCTCATTTTCTGTATTTGTTTAATAAAGGCTTAAAACGTTTGAAAGAAAACGGGAAATATAATCAATATATTTCTGAATCTCGCCGAGGAAAATATAAAATAGTTACTAATTCACAAAACCTGTAACGATTTATAATCAATGGGAAAACGTGTTGTGTTTCGGCTAAAATGCCAATTGCGTGCTGTAAAATAACAAGTCGCTGCACGCGAACTCGATACAGTTGCCGCTATTTTTGCGAAAAGAAAAAACAGCACCAGCTTGCTCGCCGGTGAGCAATGCGTTAATATTGCCATCTCGAATGTCTTAATATTCTACCAATGCTTCAAGTTTAGACTGTTCCTGTTAACCCTGAAATGAGATTTCGGTCATTGTGGGCAAAATCCCTATTGAAATAGTTACTCCATTTCTAACGAACTGGATGCAAGATAATACTTTCCTCCACGTAACAAATTCTTACAGATTATCAATTTTACTGATTTGAAAAAACGGTCCAAAAGCCATGGGAGAGTAACGGTCGTTTGTATAACCCCCGATTTCGAAACTAAATTGCGTTACAAAATCAAAGTAAATAGTAATCTCCTCTAAGATATTGAGATTGCGATGAAAAGCATGGAGTATAACTATGTTCTTTTGAGACTGTAAATGATTCGTTTTTTTAGCACCAAATCGTTTATGTTTCTGGAATTATACAAGAGAGTTTTTTTTGGTAACAAAACTATTTGAGGGGGTAACG
The DNA here is from genome assembly GCA_033791445.1 of Bacteroidales bacterium. Taxonomy (GTDB): domain Bacteria; phylum Bacteroidota; class Bacteroidia; order Bacteroidales; family VadinHA17; genus JANTGF01. Next base: position 2,226 of record JASJGS010000132.1, read on the forward strand.
TTACCGGGCACAAAATCTAATAAATTGATAGATAACAGTCAATTAACAAGGGAGATCGGGCCTGATACACATTTGAACCACAGTGGTGCCTAACGAATTAGAACAAAGTTATTCGAGGCCGATTTAATATTAAAAATTGAGGTCTTTTTAAAATCTTCTGATGGCTGAATTTTTGTACTTTCTGACAATTAAAATTATATTGAGTTTCTGTTAAAAATCGATAATTAAAACCACTCCATTTGGCGTTATGTTTTAGGTACAAACACACCCTACCTGCTCAGGCAACACCTCAAACTTTAATCGCACAATAAGCTATAGTCAACGATAGTTCTCGGCTGTTGAAAAATGGAAAGGTGAAAAGTGTCTCAGAATTCAATTATGACAGCAAATACTATTGTTGGCTATCCTCATCGATTTTCTGAATGCCTTCCATTAGCAATCCAATAAATCCACCGATAATTG
>JASJGS010000133.1:0-19354 GCA_033791445.1 Bacteroidales bacterium
CTTCGCAAAAAAATTATAGCAGATTCCTGTGATCATATAATTATTACACATGGCACAGATACCATGCATTTAACTGGACAAGCCTTAGCATCAATTGAAAATAAAGTTATTGTTATTACCGGAGCAATGCGGCCTGCTTCATTCAAGGAAACCGATGCAAATTTTAATATTGGGGCAGCATTTATAGCAGTTCAAACCCTACCCCCAGGGGTATATATGGTAATGAACGGAAAAATATTTGACCCAACAAGGGTGCACAAAAATTTTAAAATTAAAGCATTTGAAGAAAAATTGACCTAAATATTAGAGAAATGCGACAAATTAATACTAAAAATGCCCCACAAGCTGGAGGCCACTATTCTCAGGCTATTGAACACGCCGGAGTAATCTATGTTTCAGGACAATTACCCGTTTATCCGAAAACTGGTGAAAAATGCCTTGGAAGCATTGAGGAGCAAACGAAATTGGTTCTACAAAATGTTGCAGCTATTCTTGACGCCTCAAATAGTAACTTAAATAATGTATTAAAGATTACCGTGTATATATCTGATATCAATTTATGGGGCAGGGTAAACCAGGTGTATGCTGAATATTTTGGAGAACATAAACCGGCCCGGGTGGTTGTACCGGCTAAAGATCTTCACTTTGGATTTGGTATTGAGGTGGATGCCATTGCGAAAGTAAATGAAGCAAATTAATTGTTTGTTAGTAATAAAAATTGTGGTTCAAATAATAGAATTGAAATAGTATGGCTCAGTTTCAACCCTTTGTAATGGAGCGGATGATGTCTCAGTTTGAGCAGGACGTTGACTATAATCTTTCCGAAAGCGGTGTTCATCCGATTCAACTAAAAGAACTGCTCAATTACCGTCCAGATACATTCAATGATCTTTTAGATACTGAACTAAACTATCCACATGTAAATGGAATACCTGAACTTCGTGAGAATATAGCCCATCTCTACAAAAATGCAAGTCCTGAAAATGTGCTGGTCACAGTGGGGGCAATTGAAGCAAATTACATTTCCATTCGAACTTTACTTTCAGCCGGTGATGAAATTGTTATAATGTTGCCCAATTATATGCAGATTTGGGGAATTGCAAAAAACCACCAGCTAAAGATTAAAACATTCCAGCTTAGAGAGGCATCAGGCTGGGCTCCTGATCTGGCCGAACTGGAGTCAGCAGTTTCCTCCCAAACAAAACTCATTGCGGTATGCAATCCCAACAATCCTACCGGCCGGATTCTTACAGAGGCTGAAATGGACGGAATTGTTGCCTGTGCTGAACGAGTAGGTGCATGGATTCTGGCGGATGAGGTTTATCGCGGGGCTACTCGGTTATCTGACCGGGAAAATCCATCATTATATGGTCGATATGATAAGGTATTAGCCATTGGAAGTATGAGTAAGGCCTATGGCCTTCCCGGATTACGAATAGGCTGGGTTTCTGGGCCAAAGGAAGTATTAGAAAATATTTGGGCCCGACATGAATATACCACCATTAGCGCAAGCATGTTATCAAATAAACTCGCCGCTATTGCCCTTTCGCCTGAAGTTCGTCCAAAGCTACTGAATAGAACTCGTGAATATATTCGCAATGGCTACCCAATCCTTGAGAAATGGATGGGAAAGCAGAAAAACACCTTTTCCCTTGTTCCACCTGAGGCTGCAGCCATTGCCTTCGTCCGGTATCATCTAAACATAAACTCAGGCACATTGGCAGATCGTCTCCGTGAAGAAAAAAGTGTTTTAATTGTACCCGGTGATCACTTTGGTATGGATCACTTTATCCGGATTAGTTTTGGTTTACCTCCTGAATATCTCATGCCTGCTCTTGAACGAATTCAGGAACTGATTCATGAAATTGGCAATTCAAAGATTTAAATAAGCAAGTTATCCAAAACATATTTCGAGATTTGAATATCCTGGGTTGCAATTCCGGTTAGGTCCGCAATGGTAATATCATCATCTCTTCTATTATAATTTCCTGAGGAAATAATTTCTCCAAGTTCCACTATCCTTTGATTTTCCAGGAGATTCTTATTGTAGGCTTTATGTATTTCACCATGTGCCTGACATTGTTTTGCATTATCCAATACAATCAAATTTGCCCTTTCGAGAATTGTTATGTCCAATTCCTGTTTCCCAGTTGTATCTGCTCCAATAGCAGTAATATGGGTTTCTTTTTGTAGGTCTTCTTCAAAAAATATGGGAGAAGTGGAAGCTGTGGTGGTGATTATTAAATTGCATTTTCTGCCAATCAGCCTGCTGTCCATGGTTATTTCAATATCAAAACCTTTTTTACACATATCTTCTTTATAAGCATGCAACTTTTCCATGGATCTTCCCCACACTAAAACCTTTGTGCAATTGACAACATCTTTTAAATACTCCAGTTGCAATCTGGCCTGGATCCCTGTGCCCATAATCCCAATAGCATTCACCTTTTTTGGAGCCAGATATTTTGAAACTACAGCTCCTGCAACAGCTGTCCGAATATCAGTCAAAAATCCCTCATCCAAAAGGATCGTTTCCAGCACTCCTGTCTTTTGACAATAAACAAGGTTCAGTCCATTGCTGGAAGATAATCCTAGCTCCGGATTGTTATAAAAACCTGAAGCAATCTTTACTACGTAATAGGCTTCTTCAAGAATATATCCATATTTTATATGCACATCTCCGGGGGGTGAGTCAAAGCTTAGCGTCCCAACGGGGGGAATTACTGCTTTACCAGATGAAAAAGAAGTAAACGCCTCCTCCATATAACTCATCAGGTCAACATGATTTGCCTCCTTAATAATCTGTTCAATTGTTTTCCTATCAATTATTGTTGCCATGAATGTTTGAGTAATTGAGAATTAAACATGGTGCTATTGGGTTCCTATTAATGCTTAATAATTTTTACTGATTCGCCATCTGTAGTCCTGAGGATGTAAAGTCCAGCTGGGAAATCTGTGAGATCTATCTGTGAAGTGCTTGTCATCTGAAGAATATTCCTGCCAGATATATCAAATAAAAATACAGAAACATTTTTGTTAAGGAACAATACACCATGTGTGAAAGGATTTGGATATACTTTCAATGGATTATCACCTGAATCCTGAAGAGGGCTTGATGTTGACAGGTTACTATAGCCTGGGGTAGTATTGTCAAAGGGTATCCAAAGATTTCCGCCATCTGTTTCTCGCCCAAAGGAAATATCATCTGTCTGTGTCCCAAATTCAAGGTAGTCGATAACAGTAGAATTTCGATCTTCAGATTCCATAATTGCCAATTCTTCACCTCCTTTACTTAACCTGAAGTTAGTGTGGTTCTTCCCTTGCCTATTGTCATCATCAGCCCAAATAAAGAAAAATCCACCGGAATCAATAATCGTATCCGGCATCAACCATCTTTGTGGTTGATTCAAATCATCGGTAAGATATTTATCCCCCAACCAAACAGGTTCTGGATCAGCATTATAGACTTCAACCCAGTCATCATACTCACCAAAATCATCCATAATAGTAGCATCATTCCCGGCCATAAATTCATTTAGTACCAAATCCGGATCAAGAGATTCAAAAATGGACAATGGTATTGGATCGCATGGCTGTAAATCAAAAAAGGTATCTCCAGGTTTCTTCACCCTTACCTGGTAATAAAAAGTCCCAGCCTGGTTAAACCCTGTAACACTGGTTGTGTAGATACTGTCTATTGAAGTTATATCCGGAGTAAGACCATTATTCAACATGGATTTTGTCATCACAGTTTCACCATCCATACTGTAGATAAGTTCTACAATAGTTTGATCCGTATCGCTTTCAACATGTGCGGAAATCACAATGCTATCATTCATTCTGGGATGATTTGAGTCCAGGTATTTCAAGACCGGGACAATGGGATTGTTTTCTAATTGTAAATTGGCAGACCCAATCCTTGTTAGCAGATAAGGTTTAAGTCCATATTTTACATGAGCACCGGTAGCTTCATGGAATGACCGGAGAAAATCGTTTTGATTGTACCCGTAGTCCAATGGGTAAAATGGATCCAATGGAACCAAAGGGGAAATCTGATCACGTAAATAGTTAATCCTGGGAAAAAGGGTGGATGTGTTTAATATCTCCTGTATCAATTGCTGAACATAAAATGAATACTGGTCCTTATACTGTTGTACTTCCATTATTCGATCAAACAGGGGTCTTTCACCCGATCCTGGACTCCAACTGTAAATATTCCGGACAGCCCAATCAATATCAAACCAGTCAATGCCATAGGTATTGTCAAGGTCATATAAAACAAACTCAAATTTATCTGTCGATGTATTGTGATAGAGGTAAAAATTATTCATATTGAAAGCATATCCATCCCAATTGGAGATCACCACATCAAAAGCAAGGGTCTTAATATAATCCGGGACATTGAAAATTTTCTCCAATTCGCATGGCAATTGAGAAAGGTCTGTATTATTGATAATGTCAATGAGATGCGCAATGTCTGAATAATCATCCCCCTCAACATTGGTACGCAGATCATAAGCTCGCCTGTCACCGGCGGTAAATTTATACAAGTCCGGATCGCTTCCAATATACTTTAAATCAGCTGGCCATAAACATTTATACAGGTTCCCATCCTGATTTCCGAATCGTTTTTCCATAAACTCCTCATCGATATGCTCCACATTGGCATAAATGCCCCAGAATGTTCCATTTATATACAGTTGAATATGATTGCTCCTGGCTGCTGGTAGTTCAAAAGTGCGAAGCAGATCCCATGAGAGTTTAGATCGCATGATACTGGGATCATTGTGTTCCCCATTGAGGTTCATCTTTTCCAAACCATGATATTTTCTACCTGGATTAAAAGTATTGAAGGAGATCTTAAAGGACTTTTTGCCGGAATGCCTGGAGGTGTTTCCTCTCAAACGGAATCCAACTTCATAAACTGTATCAGAAATATGTTCCGTTTTGAAAATAAATGTGGCTGGATATTCTATGTCGCTCTCAACATTATCATATATGGCATCAAGATCAGCTGGATCAATGCTAATATCAATGCGTGGAACAATAGTGTCCGTAAAAACCGGATTAATTCCTGGAAAAGCTGGTTGTGCATCCAGGAATAAATGTAGACCAAAAAAAATGACAAATAATGGTAGAAGTCTCTTCAATATATTATTTCTAAAACGGTTTAAAATAAGCCATTTAATCCATGGAACAGAGGGAAATTAGGACTTTAAAATAGATTACATCTAAAACAATATTAATCTTTTGTTTTGATATATGTCTCAATAATAACCTGGTTTACCCCCAAGTCCTCCACCTTTTCAACCCCTTGCTGAATCAGTGTGTCTTTTTTTAAGGTCAGATCAAAATCAAATTTATTCCCCTCCCATTCCCTGTAGTTACAATATTCAAGATATTCAGTATAATGCATCCCATCCAGGGAAAATTTTCCACCACCGCAAACAAAAATAGCCAGGCTGTCCATTCCTTTATTTAAATCATGTCGCAGAAATGAAAAATGTGTTTTATTGATGATTTTTACACCCTTCTGTTCCTTTGTGTAATCCGTAAAAGTTGTGTCCTCCCCAACAATGGTTTTTGATGAAATCAATTGCCAGGTTCCTTCAATTGGAAGCCGTAAATTATCTAATTCCTCTTTCTGATTTCGATTCATGCATGAACTCATGATTATCACTAAAATTATAAAGGGAATTTTACTCATATCTTATTGAATTAATACTACTAATATTCGCTGAAATTTATTTTTTGTTAGTGGCAAATTAAGCTTTTGGAGGATTATACCTTCTCCAAAATTTATAGCTACTTAATGAGGTAAGGGTAACGATCCGGTTTACAATTTTGTATCTCATTAAAAAGTGCAAAATCCGATAAAAAATAAATATAAGCATCAGGAAAATAAATGTATATAGCACAGACCATATTTTTTGAGTTATAACCGATTGCTTAATCATTCCCCATATACCAAATTCTTTTAACAGCAGAATTAAAAGCGGTGAAATTACCAACGATGAAATAAAAAATAAGGAGATGGCAAATGTCTGCATGGTTTCAATAGCCCTTTCGGGGCAATGATTTACACAACGCATGCAACTCTCGCAATTATATGACCAATATGGACGATCATTCACATAAGAGATTGCCTTCACCGGGCATTGGTTAATACACTTCCCACAATTGGTACAAGCATCTGTGGCTATCATTGTTTTTGAGAGATAAAAGCGGCCAAAAAAGAAGTACCCAATGGAAATGGGAATTATGGCAATATCAAGTGGCAATGATAACAGAGCTTTATAAACTCTTTTTCCATGTATAAGTTTTGTGGTAAATTCCTGAGTAATTTTTTGGTATCGATGATACATCGAATCCACTACCTTTGGTCGTAAACCTGGATGAAGCAATAACCAGTTTGCAGGCAAATCTAAGGGTTGCATGCCAACAATCCTAAATCCTTTGAATCTTAGAATTAATGCAGGCAAGATCTGGGCAAGTCCACTCAAACCCGGTAAGAAAAGTTTGGACATTTTAAGTCCCCCACGGGTATTTAGTATAAAAGCATCAGCGTTCTTTACCCAGGGGAATTTTCTTAAGAATTTTAATACAATGGGTGGCACATTAAAGCCATGGGTTGGAGAGCAAAAGCCAATCAGGGCTTTTCCGGTAAATTTTGGAGGTTCAATTGTTTCAAACCTATCAATGTTAATAATCTGGGTGTTAAGTCCTTTTTCTTCAGCTACCCTGGCAATCCACAAGGCTGCATTTTTAGCATTCCCTGTGCCAGAAAAAAAATAAATAAACAGGGAGTCATATTTTATGAATTCCTCCTTCATTAATAATATTTTACTCCAACAAAGCTTTATCTACCCAGCTCTTAAAAGTATAGGCATATTCGTAATTGCTAGGCATCAATTGGGTGTAGGTAATAATTATCATTTCATTTTCAGGATCTATCCAAAAATTAGTTGAAGCAGCACCAGCCCAGGAATATTCACCATTTTCCAAATTTACCTGCCCGGCGAGCCCATATCCATCCCTGTAATTTACTGCTTCCGGCAACTGGTCAGACATGATCATTTGAACGGTATTCTCCTGCAATATTCTTGTCCCTTCCAATTCACCTCCATTTAGCAACATCATACAAAAGCGGGAATAATTATCCATGGTTGAAACCAATCCACCACCTCCGGAAAACATAGTAACTGGTTTTTTAAAGGCATCTTTAAACTCCCCTTCGATTGCTTTGAGTTTTCCCTCCTTATCTATATAATAAAGTGTTGAAAGTCTATCATGTTTCTCTTCCGGGGTGTAAAATCCGGTATCTTCCATTTTAAGTGGGTCGAAAATCCGAGTTTTAAAAAATTGATCTAATGGGATACCTGATAAAACCTCTACCAGATAACCAGCCACATCAATTGAAAGGCTATATTCCCAATGAGTTCCTGGCTGATATTTAAGAGGCAATCCTGCCATAATCTTAACTTTCTCCCCGATTGTACCATCCCAGCCTCCAGCTCCCGTAACCCTGTATAGTGAATCCACATAGGCATTTGGATCCCAGCCATATGTTAATCCGGATGTGTGAGTTAACAGGTGCCTGATTGTCATCTCCTCCGATTGGGGCACAAGAACAGGATCATTACCCTCAGGTTGATAAACCAAGGTTTCTTTAAATTCCGGGATGTATTCTGAGACCTTATCATCAAGTTTAAATTTCCCTTCATCATACAGGCTCATTAAGGCGACTGCAGTGACTGGTTTGGTCATGGAAAAGATTCTAAAAATAGTATTATCTTCAATAGGTATTTGGTTTTCAATATCAGAAAATCCAAAATTTGCTCTCTGTACAACCTGGCTGTTTTTCATTACCAGGGTAGAGATTCCGGCCAATTTTCCACTATCAATATACTCCTGCATACTTTTTTCTGCTAATTCGAGCGTATCAGAAGAAATACCAACAGATTCCGGTGTGCCACTTTTGCTAGTTTGATTACATGAAATCAAAAAAATCAGTAATCCAGAAAGAACGGTGGTCTTTGAGATAAACATTTTCATTTTTAATTGGTTTAATGAGCAAATAATTAGGTTGTTTTGAAATCGGTTGACAAGTTTCAATAATTTTCATGTTTTTCCAAGGATTTGGATAAACATTCTTCATTTACTTATGATAATCTTTCCCACAGTAGGAATTACTGTATACGTTATATAGGAACCCTTTAGGTCTGATTCTACTTCGACCACTTGGTTTATATCGGCCTGACTGATTTTTGCAATTTCCCAGTTTACAGGAACATAGGTTTTTAATGTTAGGGGGTAATCATAAATTTGATGATCCAAATCATTGACCAATTCAATTTCCAATTGCTTTTCTGAAATAACAAAGGAGTTTATTTTAGTGTTCATCCTTTCCCTTATATATTTGGTCACATCCTGAAACGTAGCTACCCAGATTTCATTTTCCTTGGTCTTAATATATTCAAAATAGTCCCTTATATCGTTTTCTGATATTGGTTCAAAGCCAATACCCTCAATTCCGTGAAATACCAAAATCAACCATATATTTTCTGCCTTTAGGGATGTATCTATCCAACTTTTCATTTCAAATAAAGATGTATTTGATTTTGGACCTCTCTGCCATTGCACATATTCATTTTTTGATGTAGTAGGACTATTTTTATCCCAACGATTCATTTCTTCCAAATAAACTTCAGGCATACGATTTCTAAGAGCAGGATATATGGAAGAAGCAATTTTAATAACACGCTTATTTTCTGTCCCATAGGGACATTCAAGAGAAAAGGCATGTTTCTCTCCAAGGTGATCCATTAATTCCTGTTTACTTTTCTCAAGTTCATACCTGATGTTTTTTTCATCATAAATTGCTAGCTGCGGATGACTGATCGAATGACTGGCAAATTCATGGCCTTGAGATGCAATTTCTTTTATCTGATCCCAGGAAATATCAACGGTTTTATTATCAAAATTTCCACTAATTGAATCATATTCACCTCTTCTAGATTTCATATAAGCCATATCAATCTCACTATATGCCTCCCCAAATTTTTCCAACTCAAAAAAATCACCAGCTTTAGTATGATGCTCAAGTACGCTCTCATATCCGAGATACCTTACGGCAGTAGCTCTTTCAAAGAAATTATTATCATTGAGTGGTACTATTTTTGATTCGTAAACAATATCCTTAATGGACCTTCCAATAAACTTGGGTAGATAAGATGAGCCAGTGATGTCTCCAGTTACAATAAAAAAGGTTGATTTTAAGTCCAGGTCATTCATTATAGGCAAAGCCACACGAAATTGATTAACAGTTCCTCCATCATAGGTAATTGAAACAGCCGATTTCATACCCTTAGCCCATTTCAGAATTTCAGTAAAGCCAATATTATTCTGGCTTGTTTGAGCATTTAGAATATTGGGAAATATCAAAAATGTAATTAAGATTAATCTTATTTTCATTTTGATGATTTAAAGAGAAATTAATACATAATTTGACTGGGTGAGATTCCATAGATATTCAACTAAAGGTATGTATTCTTTAAGAAACTTTAGTCTTAAAACTTTAGATAACTCGATGTTCTCAAGATAATAATGGTTTTATAACAATTTTGCAGCTTAAAGTTAACCAATATCTTTTTCATTTGATATGAGAGCAATCTTCGTTTTAATATCCTTTTTCTATATCTACAAACAATGCATTTCTTTCATTCAACCTAATAGACTCATAAACAAAATTAAAGCATTTTATAACATCTTGAATATCTGTTATAGCAGCCTGGTGTGGAGTAACTAATATATTAGGATTGTCCCACAATGTTGATTCTTTGGGTAATGGTTCTTCCTCAAAAACATCTAAAACTGCAAATGCTACATTTTGGGAGTTAATAGCTTTTTCTAAATCTTTTACTTCGACTGATTTGCCTCTGCCCACATTTATAAATAATATTCCTTTGAATAAATCGAAAAAAGCATTGTTAAGAAGATCCGATGTGCTCATATTTAATGGGAGAGTACTAATTATGCAATCAACTTTATTCGCAATTGTTTTGATGCTTTCAAACGATAAGCATTTTGTAAAACCAGGTACTTGAAGACCATTGGTATTTACTCCAATAATATGAATGCCTGCTTTAGTTAATACATTTGAAATGCCTTTAGCCATTTCACCTGTGCCCAAAATTAGAACATTGTTATCCTTTACACTTTTCGGATATGCAGGCTGCCAGAGTCTACTTTTCTGATTATTATAAATTTGAAAGGTGTTTTGAGCAAAATTTAAAATGTGACACAAACAATATTCTCCCATTTTATAGCCCAATGAACCAACTGTTCTTGTTAGAATCAAATTTCTATTCAAGTCTTTTCGTTTAATAAATCCCTCAACCCCTGCACCAAAAGAGTGAATCCATTTCATTCTTGAAAGGTTAATTTCCTCATTAACCGGAAATGAAGCCAATGAGTCTGCCCAATTAATATCTTTTTGGCTCATATTTTTAACATACCTAACATTCAAACCTAATTCATTAGATTTTAAATGACCGCTAAATTCTTCTCCTAGCCTTCCAGTGGTAAGTATATTCATTTCAATTTATGTTTTAGGAAAAATTGAAGAAATGATTCCAATTTATTCTTCAATTTCATAAACTTCAATTATTAGGATAAAGTGTTCTTGGAATGGTCATCAGTTCTGTTTGTCTACCATCGATGTACCACACATTTTCTCCATCGAAAAAGGCATCTTCTTCCAGCATAATTCTAACTTCCTTTTTCCACTCCTCGATGTATACACTAGCATTAAGTTCTATGGAATATGCTGTATTTTTATAGAGCGGATAGTCTCCTTTACCAGGTACGCCACCTTGCTGATCCCACAGCCCTATAGTTGGGCCAGCCCCATGACCGTGAAACCCCAGCGGATGGGTATAAATTACCGCTTTCATGCCTTCTGTCTTACACTGATTCAGGGTAGCTTTTAAAATTTCATTACCAGAAGCACCTGCTATAAAATTGGATGTCAAAATATCCTGTACCCTGTTTCCAGTTTTAAAAGCACCTTTTAAATAATCTGGGGCCGTTTTCTCATTCGATCTGAGTATATATACATGCTGTTGTGTGTCGGTATTTAAGCGCAAATATGTGATGCCAAAGTCCACATGTACCAGATCTCCAGGTAATATTATTTGAGGATTTGAGCGTTCAGAGAAAGTGCGCAAATGATCAAAACTTTCCGGGTCGGCACGCTGAAGTGATACCGTTGGGTGAAACCAGGTTGTAAACCCAAGTGCACGTATTCTGTCTCTATACCACCATACTACATCATCTGTGGTTGTTACTCCGGGCTGGATTACTTTTTCTGAAAAACCTTCTGCAATAATTTGATGAGCTATGCGGACAATATTCTGATAAACGACCATCTCTGATTCCGTCCGGGTTTCCAGCCATCCTATGGCGATATTTTCAGCACTTACAACCCTCGACTGATATTTCTTCGGCAATACTTCCATCAACTGATCATAATGTGTCGAAGAAAGGCCATCTGCTAGGGCAAATATTTTAGATTTGTTGATGCCTATTTTCTTTGGGTCTTTGTTGGCAATTATGTCTGCCAAGGCCTTCCATTGGTCAGGTTGAGTTTCCTTATCCCATACCGTTTTAAAAACCTTACCCGTATTGTATCGGGATACACCAAAGGTCTCCAGCGACTTTCCTTCTCCAGGGTCATAAACAATCAATATGGTCGTTCTTCTGGCAGATTGCCAGGTAGCAGGTAAAAGCGTTTTTATCACAGGATCTTCATTGTATTCCCGGGCTATAATGACCCACATATCAATGCCTGATCGTCTCAATATTTCAGGCAAAACTGTTTCCACTCTTTCTTCAAGCCATGCATCTACCACTTCAGCTCGTTCTTGCATGCTGAGAATTTTAGGGAAATAAGGATTTTGTGGAAAACTTTGAAAACAAAGCAAGCCAAAAAACAAGAGGAAGAAGTTGGTTTTGAAATTCATTATAAGGTGAGGTTTTGTTGTTTCTGCTACTTTCATTTATTTAAATTATTTTCCATTGGTACAACTTGTTAATACGGTCAACTTTGTATGCTAAAATTAACTAATATATACCATATTGGTATGTATTGAGCAATTTATCCTTTTGTAAGGTACATTTTATGTATGGACCCTACTTTCAATAGAGCCTTGTTCAATCTTCAAAATGTAATTACTCAATCCTAAAGAAATATTAGATAAAATGTGCACATGGTAAGGTAATCAGAGCATGATTTGCCCCCACCCATCCCAGGAGAAATTATAGGCTAACCTTACCACCTACACACGCGGCAGGGATTATTGTTCAAACATTTGCCAACAAATTCCTGAAATACCTAATACTTGAAAAAAACAGTGCCAGACCAATTCCTAAATATATTACAGATAGATATTGCTTTGGAATAGGAGAGTGGCGAAGAATGATTCCCATGGTAACCATAATGATGATAATAAAATAGCTTTTCCATGAAATAAATGAGAAAACACATGGCCTTCCCGGCAGTCGCATGATACGTCCCAGGTTTTTATCTACAATTTTCAGGAATCCGAAATGATGAATAACTAGCGCTGCAATAAACCCAGAAACAGCAAAAAACAAAGGATTTCCTTCATAAATATACAACCAGTGTACTGCCATTGAAGCCAGCATAATTCCTATGCAAAACCACATTGCTCCTACAATCAGAAGTAAAACCTTTTTGGGTACTGCCGGTTTAAATTTCTCTTCAAAACCAGTCATAATTTATTTTTTCAATTTCAAAGCTGCTCATTAATGGCACCCAACTTGTTCATATATTTTCTTGATAGGCTATAATTTACAAAATATATCCTTTTTGATAAGTAAATGATAGTTATTCACTATAAAAATAGCCATTTAATTCCATACCTTAGCTTCAATAGAGCCACGATCTCCCTCCAGTCAGTAATTTCTCTACTCAATAGCGATAATGGATAAAATGGGTATAGGGTAAGGCAACTGAAGGATATTTCTATCCCAGCTACCTCCTGTGGAAATGGCAGTTAAATTGATCTAGTTGGATGCGCAGCGGGGACAGTTTCAGGAACCCTCTAGCCACAGCGTTTTTTCCTGTCAAGTGAGGCAACCACATTCTATACAAAGATGGCTCTCCTAACCTGAAACAGCCCCAAACAGCCCCCTCAATAGAAGTCTCCTAGCTCAACTTCAAATAAAATTTGTTGATTTTATCCAAAAAGGGAAGTTGAAATAAACCCAACTTTTGTCTATGTTTTAAATAACCTGCTTATTGATATAACAAGTTTTTTCTGGAATGAAAATATTTAAGATACAATTGTAATTCCTTAACCCCAATGAACAGGGCAACACTTTCAGAAAAACTTACACACAAATAGAAACGAAAGTAAATCCAAATAAATAGGTCAGGCAGAATTGTCAATAAGAATCACCCTGTTTCACTAATATGCTTTAAACGGGGATGATCAATCACTTTAAAATTCTTACCTTCCATTTTTATTAATCCTTCTTCCCGGAATTTCTTCAGGATTCTGATTACTGTTTCAGTACTCATACCAGATAATTCTGCCAGATCTTTTCGTGAAAGTAGCAACTCAAAATCTAACTTTTTAAAAACTCTGTCAGAAAGACAAAGAATTATGTCTGCTAACTTCCCGAAAGATTGTTTCTGTGTAAGACAAAAGAAACGACCGTAAATTTGTATGCTATTAGCACTAAAAATATCAATTATTTCCTTGGCAAAAAGAGAGTTCTGACTCAGTAATTGTCTGAAGATACTTAAATCTATCTGCCTGACTTCAGTATCAATATAAGCCATTGCCGAATATTGATAGGTATTGTTTTCTTCAGATAAAGATGCCAGTCCAAGCAAATTCCCATCAGGTATAATTTTTAGCACCAGAGAATTGGTCCTACTATCCAGAAAAACTTTTACAAGTCCATTTTCCACATACATTACCTGGGACACAAGTGCTCCCTGTTTGCAGATTACCTCCCCTTTTTTATATTTTATTTTAACTGAATTATCTAATAACAAATTCGATTCATCCTCTGATAGCATTTCGAAACACCTACAGTGATGTGAACTAATAGTACAAGCTGAGAAATTTGAGAAATGGTCCATATATATCAAATAAAAATAATAGGACAAATATAATACTAAATCACACAAAGCTGATATAGATCAATATATTTTATGATTCATCGCAGGCCGAATCAATTCAAATATCAGACCTTTTTCCTTTGAAAATAAATATAAATAGGTAAAATTTGTTCCTTTAAATATCCTGCTACTACATAGGATATTTTTTTGTGATAAAGAGGTTTTAACCTTCAAATTCTAACACTATCATATATTCCTGAATATTGAATTGGTGTTGGAATAAAAGTATTAGGAAAAATATTGAATATAATAATGGATAAAATCAGAGTCAGAGTGGAAAAGGATTATGATTATTAATATAACTAAGTTATTATGATAAGCAAAATAGATAGAAGGTCATTTCAGGTATTGAGTGCAATAATTCTGACATTTTTAATGTTAGCCTGCACTAAAAAGCCAGCAGGGGACATCGATCAGGCTAATGTTGCCTCATGTGAGGGGTGTCATACCAATTACACTTATTTAAAGGAGGTGTATACCCCTGATACAGCTGCTGCTGTTGGCGGCTGTGGCGGTGAAGCACCACATTATGAACCCTATGACAGGGTATATCTGGATCCTGAGGAGGGCTATACAGAATACAAAGCCTCAGAACATTATGAAATTGGCTGCACAGGTTGTCACAATGGAAACAACAATACCGATGATAAGGATATTGCGCACTCCGGAGACTTTCTGAAGCATCCATCGATGGAATATGAAGATAAGTGTGGATCCTGCCACAGCACAATCACTGATGGATTCATGACCAGTATTCACCAGGGAACGGGGCAGAAAAGAAAGGTTACCATGCGCAGTGGCTTAGATGGGGCTGAGGATTTTGATAAGCTTCCACAACACCAGATTGAAGGATATACTGCAAACTGTGCAACTTGTCATGGTACATGTGGGAATTGCCATGTTGTAAGACCACCGATTGGTGGCGGCGGACTGATATCAGGACACAATTTCAATTTAGTTCCTGATATGAAAAAGGTCTGTATCACTTGCCATGTTTCACGTGGTGGCCATGCATATCTGGGAGTCGCACCAGGAACAGTACCTGATGTTCATTATGTTAATCCTGATCCTGAGAAAGAAGATATGAGGTATACATGTCTCGACTGTCATAATGGAGCTGAACTTCATGGAGACGGCCAAGCAGTTGAACAGCGATATGCCTATTCTAAGTTGCCAAAATGTGAGAATTGCCACAGTGAAGAGCTGGCAGATTCTGATAACATATATCATACTAAACATATGGATGATTTCAATTGCCAGGTTTGTCATTCACAGGTCTATAACAACTGCGGATCATGCCATATCCATGGTGAAGGTGCTCGCATTCCGTCCTATATGGATTTCAAGATTGCCAAGAATCCAATACCGGATGTAAAGAGTGGTTTTGAATTCGCATTGGTTCGCAGAACACTTGCTGCACCTGACAACTGGCAGGAGTATGTTGATGAGGATTATGCAGACTTTGAAGCTTTCCCAACCTACAATTATACCACACCCCATAACATCCAGAAATGGACAGCAAGAACAAACGAAAGTGGTGCAGGCTTGTGCGGCAAGAACTGTCATTTCAAGATAGATGGAAATGATACCATAAATAAGAACCTGTACCTGCTAAAAGAGAATCTTCTGGATTGGGAAATGGAAGCGACTTCAGGAATAACAATGGATGATGAGCTCTTTAACAAGTAAGAAAATTTCAGTTTCAAATTAAAAATGATTAATAATTAAATACAAGAAAAATGGAAACAATGAACAAATTAATTTCAAGATTGATGATGATCGCCATCATCATAAGTGCAATCTCATTTACCTCATGTGAAAAGGACCCGGATCCGGTTGACGAATCGAAGGTCCTTATTGAATACCTTGAATCAACTATTGATCCGATATCATGGGGAGGTGTCCTTAAAACTGCTGAAACAGTTCATACCGATAATGTAACCGGTGATGTGTATATTATTGATATCAGAACGGCAGCCGAATTTGCTGATGGACATATTGAAAATGCTGTTAATAAATCAACCAGTGAGCTACTGGCGCACGTTGAAAGTACTGACCTTTCAGACTACGAATATGTTGCTCTTGTATGCGTTTCAGGACAGACTGCGGCTTGGGCTGCTACATTGCTAAGACTTGCAGGACATGAGGATACCTGGGCAATGAAATTTGGGATGTGCTCATGGAATGCTCATTTTGCAAATGCCTGGAATAACGCCAGAAGCAGCCAGTATTGGCCAGATTATGTTACTACTGCAACTGACAAAGGTGCTGAAGGAAGCCTTCCTACACTTTCAACCGGAATGACCACAGCTGAAGATATATTGGCAAATCGTATTAATGCCGTATTTACAGAAGGATTTGGTACTGGAGCAATCACAAGTGCTAACGTGATGGACGATCCAAGCAAATACTATGTCGTCAACTACTGGCCTAGTGATTACTATTCAGATCCTGGTCATATAAATGGAGCCGTACAATATACACCAAGTGCTACCCTGACCCTGGCTACAGACTTAAAAACCCTTCCAACGGATAAAACAATTGTTGTTTATTGTTATTCTGGTCAGACAAGTGCTTACGTAATAGCTTACCTTAGAACAATTGGGTATGATGCACTAACTTGTAAGTATGGTACAAACAGTATGATTTATGATCATATGCCTAAGTCAAAATGGACCGAAGGAGCAATAATGGGATATGATTATATAGGTATGTAATAAGATTTTTCTAAAACCCTCAAAAGTAAAGGCTATCCCGGAAAGGATAGTCTTTTTTTTGGTTCTGTCGCATTTGTTCAACAAATCTTTAAAATATTAAACTAAATCCTATTTTAAACTGCGAAGGAATATAACGATTTACATTATTTACTCAGATGCAGTTCAACCAGAAGCCTCAGCTCTTCATCAACACCATCGTCATCAATATCGAGCATCTCAGTCTCCTCAGGGAGCTTTAAAACAAGACTATTGGCGGTATAAATAAGGACTTCGAAAGTTGTTTCATCAATAGTTCCTTCATCAAGCAAAAGACTTTTTTTATCACTGCTCAGGCTCCATGTACCGTCGTCAGTCTCACCTGGAAATGTGACCAAATAATTATGATTTGCCAGGAAGTTAATTGTTACTCCTTCAAGATCATCTAAATACTCATCTAGGAATTCATCAATCATTGCCTGAGCTTCAGCTTCAGTTATCTGAAGAGCTAAAATAAGTAGAGATAATGCCGATTCATTTCCAACCTTTAAATCAATTATCTGATTATCTATAGTCCAGGTCCCTATTAAATCGCTGTCAGATCCCTCATTCGAATCTTTCTCACAGGAAGTGAATGTTACTAAAATTAAAGAAAGCAGAAAAGTGAACTTTCTAAGTGATTTTTTCATTTTTAGTTTTATTTAGTTTAAATAAAGGTAAGTATAATATTACAATGATTTTCATTGAATTTCAAAAAGATAGTATAAACAAGGAAACCTTATTGGGATCTCTGATCTGAATTTCACACATGACATTTTATTAACTATAGGTCAGCGCAGTAGGACAGTCTCATCACTGCGGATTTATATTTTATTTCACTAAACCATTACTTTGTATATAAATAGTATGAGTAAAATAATTAAGAAAAAGGTGATTTATCTCTTGGAATTTATTTTATCTAATTTATTGGAACAGAATAATTCAGGAGTAAATTTTTGATTGAATGATTGTCACCATCCATTCGAATACATAAAAAATCCACAAATTCGCAATATATTCCGCCCCTTATTCTTACCCCCTAAAAACAAAAACCTAATTAGTCACTGACTAACAAGGCTTTATAATTAATGGTAGTAGCGGGGATAGATGAAATATCGAACTTCGAATTGTTGAAGAGTTTATCTGAAGTGATTGATTATCTGAATTATATGCAAATGTTATACTTCGAACTACGCTTAACTTTGAATATATATGTTCATTTTTGCTCTAAAATTAACCTTACAACCTTGGCTGGAAGGTAATAAACTATCTCTTAACCTTCTCAATTAATCAGTCCACTTTTTGCTGATGATTTACATAGTGTTTCCGGAGGGAATTCGAATTGATACAGAAAAACGGCAATATCTAACTTCGATAGTTAATGGGCTGTTTGCTGCAAAGCGTTCATTTTCAAATGAAAAAAAGGTCTCCCCACCGAAAATAGTGAGGAGTCTTTCGTATTAGACAATAGGTTTGAAATATCTTGCCAAAAACTTCTTCTGGACTTGACTTATGTTATGAATCTTGGAGAATATTTATCTAAAGTATAAGTAGATTTTATAACTCATTATCAGGGGGCTACTGGCTTGTTGCTAGCTGGGTTCGCATTGATAATCTAATAATTACAACCCCAAAACGCTCCTTTGAGTTTATGAATGTATCCTTTAAATTTAAGCTATTAACCGGCCAATAATTGCTGACGACAAATAATTGATCATCTGACAATGATTCTACTTCGTCAGAAACATAAGATACAAGCGTTCTGAATTTATATACTATATTTAGAACCAATTTATTATAAGATTGTTAATAGTTCATGCTTGCAGGTTGGAATCGGTTTTTTCAAGAGTTAAAACGGCGGAAAGTGTTCCGAGTGGCAACGGTGTATGCCATTACCGGGTGGATTATTGTGGAAGTGACTGACACTATCTTTCCTCACCTGGGTCTGCCCGTCTGGTTGGTTACAGCCCTTATTATAGTGATCCTCGCTGGATTTCCTGTTGCTCTGATCCTGTCATGGATTTATGATAATGGGCCAAAAGGGCTTATAAAGACAGATAAGGAAGAGTCTGCTCAGAACTCTCCTTCCAATTCCAGGAAAAAACCTTTTACCAGCAACCTGCTCATTGTTATTCTGGCCATCTTGCTTGTGGGTCAGTTTATTTACTTTGGAATAATACGAAAATCCTGGACAGGGGGCCTATCGGAAGAAATTCTGAAGGAGAAGGTAGCGGTGGCAGTTTTCAATAATTTCACCGGTCAGGACGATCTGGAGGCTTTTGGCATGATGGCCTCGGAATGGATTACAGTAGGACTGCGGGAGCTGGATGTTCAGGCCAGCTCACCTGAGATGATGCGTAAGAGTCGGGAAAATGTAGGGATCCTACCCGGGAATCCCAGCAACTTG
>JASJGS010000134.1:0-17585 GCA_033791445.1 Bacteroidales bacterium
AGTTTACCCAAAACATGCCCTTGTAATAGTTAATTACGGGAACGCTTCCGGGAATGAAATATTTGATTTTTCTGAAAGAATCAAACTTTCTGTTAGAGAAAAATTTGAGATAAATCTTGAACGCGAAGTCACAGTTATTTAAAATATATATTTTTACACACTTACTTAATTTTAAAAAGCCAAAAAATGAAAAGCCAAATATCTATATCCATTTTATTTACAATTGGTTTCTTGATAATTCAATCCTGCAGCACTGTTCCTCTTACAGGCAGACAGCAGTTAAACCTTGTGCCAAATTCAACTATAATTCCCATGAGTTTTCAGGAATACGATGCATTCCTCGAAGCGAATAGCGTTAGTAAAAGCAAGTCTAAAACTGAAATGGTAAGATCTGTTGGAGTTAATGTTCAGAAAGCAGTTGAAAAGTATTTTGCAGATCACAATTTGTCTTCTGCACTTGAAGATTATAAATGGGAGTTCAACTTAATTGAGAGTGATGAGCTTAATGCCTGGTGCATGCCTGGAGGTAAAGTTGTAGTATATACAGGTATTTTGAAGGTAACCCAGGATGAAACAGGCTTAGCTGTAGTCATGGGTCATGAAATTGCACATGCCATTGCTAATCATGGGAGTGAAAGAATGAGTCAAAGTCTGGCAACCCAAATGGGTGGAATGGCACTCTCAGTTGCTTTGGAAGAACAACCTGAAGAAACACAACAGTTATGGATGATGGCATATGGCTTAGGGGCTCAATATGGTGCTATCCTTCCTTATAGTCGACTACATGAAAGTGAAGCAGATCATCTCGGATTAATCTTTATGTCGATGGCTGGATATGACCCAAATGCGGCAGTAGCTTTTTGGCAAAGAATGGCTAAAATGAAATCTGGCCAGTCACCCCCGGAATTTCTAAGTACTCATCCGTCTGATGAAACTAGGATTAGTGAGATTAAGGGATGGATGCCTGAGGCAATGAAGTATTATAAGACTGCTGAATAAAAGAATTCAAAGTAATAAACTAACCTCGCATTATAGTATCATAACCCATTCGAAGGATTTCTACTACTCTTTGTTCGGTCTCTGCTTCTGCATAGGTTCTTAAAAGGGGCTCTGTACCTGATGGTCGTATCATATACCACTCATTATCGTTGAAATAAAATTTCCAACCATCAAAATCTTCGATCTTAATAACTTTAAAATCCCCAAAACTTGTATAAGCATTTTCACGGCATTTTTTCACAATACTGTTTTTCAACTCTGTTGGTACCTTAAGATCTTGCCTTTGAAAAACAAAGCTACCTGTAATACTATAGATTTCATCTATAAGCTCCCGAAGAGACTTTCCAGATTCAGCCATAAATTGCCAGATGGCCAGGCCCATCCAAATGCCATCTCTTTCTGGAATATTACCTTCAATAGATATTCCTCCCGATTCTTCTCCTCCTACCAGAATCTTTTCTTTAAGCATAATTTGAGATATTTGCTTAAATCCAATTTTCACCCTTTGTACTTGTAAGCCGTAATGCTCAGCCAAAGTTTCCACCTTCACGGTTGAAGAGAACCCAGTCACAACTTTTCCTTTCATTTTCTTATAGCCCGCCAGGTAGTGAATAAGTAAAAGGATAACATGATGTGAATCAACATAGCTCCCATCCTTATCAAAAAGGGCAATTCGATCAGCATCACCATCAACAGCCAGGCCAACATCCACCTTCCAGTCGTTTCGAATTTTTTCTGAAAAATCTAAAAGATTCTGATAAACTGGTTCAGGCGGAATTCCTCCAAAAAAAGGATCCTTTGTACAATTAAAACACTTAATTCCAGGGATTAATTTTTTAATAACTCTTTGACCAGCCCCATGCATAGCATCAAACGCCAATTTCAAACCTGAATCTTTAATAAGCTTAAGATCAAAATTTTTCTTGACATTTTCAATATACAATGCCTCAAGATCAATATACTCAACTAGGTTATGATCAATCAAATCTTCCCATTTGACTGATTCAAGATTAACCTCATTTGTTTCGTGAATAAGGTGCTCAATATTCTTAAGGTCATTGTCGAAAAGAGGTCCACCAAAGGATCCCTTAATTTTTATGCCATTATAATCAGGAGGGTTATGACTGGCAGTAATAACAATGCCAAGGTCAGCCTTAAGCTTTACAACTCCATATGATACCATTGGAGTAGTGACAAATTCAGGAGCCATAAAAACCTTATTCCCCTTAAGTGCCAATACTTTCACAATAGTTTTTGCGAACATTTCCCCACCAAACCTGCAGTCAAATCCAATTACAACAGACATGTTTTGGCCTTTTGAAGCAAGCCAATTTGAAATTGCAAGGGCTACCCTGGAAACATTATCAACAGTGAACTCTTTAGCAATGATTGCTCTCCATCCATCTGTACCAAACCTAATTTTTTCCATTCCCAATATTTGTCAATATAATGGTAACTAGAACCTTATATTTAAGATTCACTTTATTCTCTCCAATAGTAAGCAAAGCTACTATTTAAAGTTCAAATTAATTAAATATGTTGCAATAACTTTGGCTACATGCACCCATTCTCCATTCTGGCTTTATTGTAAAAGACATTTACCGAATTAAGCAAAATTGGCATACATTATTTATATATCCTTCTTTTATTCAGGGCGTTCTGATACTTCCTGGCGTTACGATTATGCTCCTTTAAGGTTTTTGCAAAATTATGGTAACCTGAGAAATCCTCTTTCGCACACATATAGAGGTAACCTTCTTTCTCCGGATTAAGTACTGCATCAATAGCTTTTATGGAAGGTATTGAAATGGGACCTGGTGGGAGACCATAGTGTTTATATGTATTGTAAGGGGAATCAAGTTCAAGGTCTTTTTTCAGAACCCGGGTCATTTTAAAATCACCTTTTGCAAACTTAATAGTTGGGTCTGCCTGCAATCTATAACGCATTTTTAGCCTATTCAAATAAACCTCGGCAATTCGAGTAAGCTCTTGATCTCTATATGTTTCTTCATCTACAATAGAGGCCAATGTAACAACTTCGACCGGAGTTAATCCAAGAGCCTCCGCTCTTTTTAGTCTCCCCTCGGTCCAAAAAGAATTAAATTCCTTTTCCATACGGTTAAAAAATCCTTCTGCGGATGTGTTCCAGAAGAACTCATAAGTATTTGGTACGAAAAGAGCTGGTATCGTATGTAGATTCCAGTTATTCGCAATTAAGAATTCCTCATCAGAAAGTAAATTCTCTAAATTAATCGAGTCTACTTCAATCTGTTTGGCAATGATTCCGGACAATTGAGCAGGAGTTCTCACATTATTAAATACTACTTTTACAGATGATTGATTCCCTGTACGAATAAGATTAACCAGGTCATTATTATTTATTCCGCTGTGGAGATGATACCGACCTGAATTTAAATGCTTCGCCAGATTCTTCTTTTTAGCCAGCCAAAGAAAATCTTCAGGATTCTCAATAATCCCCTCATCAACTAATACTCCTGATAATTGATAGATATCAGTTCCAGTTGGAATGTATAAATAATAATCTGATTCTCCCGGAATAGATATGGGTCCATATACTTTTTCATAAAAAGAATACCCAAAATATCCTATCAGAAGGGAGAATACAATCAAACTATAAATCAGAATTGTTCTTACTTTTACTTTCAAGCTGTCTTTAATCTATATTAATCAGGATTCACAAAAATAATCTTTTCAGAATTGTTAATTATTTTTTCCTATTTTTAGATACGTATTTATTTAAATAAAGTTGAAAATAATGGAAAATATCTGGTACTTCGAGCAGGTAGATTTATTTAAGATTCTGTGTCCCACAAAGTTTGGGAATTATGAAGATTCCCATGTAATACGTACATACAAAAAAGATGAATTTATTTACTTCACAGATGATCCAGCACAAAACATTTTCCTTATTTCCAAAGGCAAAGTAAAAGTACTCAATTATACCGAGGATGGCGAAGAAGTAGTTAAGGGGATTTTAACGATTGGTGACTTGTTCGGTGAAATGGTTGTATTGGGTGAAGAAAAAAGATCTGATTACGCACAGGCAACAGACAATGATACCAAAGTTTGCCAAATGAACATTGAAGAGCTAGAAGGGTTAATGCTTGGAAACAAAAAATTCGCTCTTACTATAAATAAGCTAATTGGATTACGAATTAGAAAACTTGAACGCAGGTTAGACTCCCTGGTTTTCAAAGATGTGAGAACCCGTTTAACTGAATTTATTAAGGAGTTAGCAGAAAATACAGGAAAAGAAGAAAACAATGGTTTCCGAATTTCCCATTTTTACACGCATAAAGATATTGCTGATTTAATTGGAACTTCCAGGCAGACAGTAACTACCAGCTTTAATGACCTCAAAAATGAAGGACTTCTGGAATTTAAAAGAAAAGAAATATTTGTCCCAAACCTGGGTAATTTGAAATAGCCTCAAAAAACTCAAGTTAATAATAATCTGGGTTTCAGAAAGATCTACTTTGCTCGTCTTTTTGGCCCGGCAGAAACAACTTCTTCGGGCACTCCATCAGCAAACAACTTAAAATTCTCAATATACCTCGCTGCAAGTGCATCATATTTTTTCCAGTATTCGTCTTTGTCTCCCCAGGCATTGGATGGGTCAAATACTTCATCAGGAACATTTGGACAGGTAATTGGTACTTCAAACCCGAAAAGCTCATCCTTTCTGAAATCAACATCATTCAACTTTCCATCGAGTACAGCATTTAGCATATTACGCGTATGGCGGATACTGATTCTTTTACCAATCCCAAATTTCCCTCCAACCCAACCTGTATTCACCAGCCAGACTTTTGCGCCATGTTTTTCCACCTTTTTCCTAAGCAGATTCGCGTAGAAAAATGGATGATGCACCATAAAGGGAGCCCCAAAACAAGCACTAAAAGTAATTTCGGGCTCAATACCCAACCCCAATTCAGTTCCTGCAATTTTTGAGGTATACCCACTAATAAAATGATAAATAGCCTGGTCCATATCCAATCGGGCAATGGGAGGCAATACACCCTGGGCGTCAGCGGTAAGAAAAATAACATTTTTAGGGTGTTCATCAACCATTTTCTCTGGAATAGAATTTGGAATAAAATCCAATGGATAAGAGGCCCTGGTATTTTCTGTTAAAGTATCATCATCCAGATCTATTCTACGGGTTGCCGGATCAAAAATCACATTTTCCAATATGGTGCCATATTTTCTAGTGCAATTATATATCTCTGGTTCATTCTCAGATGATAATCTGATAACTTTTGCATAACATCCAGCCTCAAAATTGAATACTCCATAATCACTCCATCCGTGCTCATCATCTCCAATAAGCTTCCTACTTGAATCGGCAGAAAGAGTGGTTTTTCCGGTACCGCTTAAGCCAAAAAAGAGAGCAATATCACCTTTTTTCCCAATGTTTGCAGAACAATGCATCGCCATAACATCTTGCAGGGGTTTCAGATAGTTCATTATAGTGAAAGCCGTTTTCTTTATTTCCCCGGCGTAGCTACTATTTGCAATTATTGCAACCCGCTTTGAGAAATCAATAACAATGGCTGTTTTACTCAGTGTCCCATCAATACGAGGGTCAAGTTTAAAAGATGGTGCTGCAATCAGAGTAAAATCCGGAATAAATTTTTTCAGTTCATCCCTGTTAGAAATTGTATGAAACATATTTCTTGCAAATAAGCTTTGCCATGCTTTTTCTGTTACAATTCTGAAGGGAATTCGATAACGAGGATCTGCTCCTGCATATACATCCTGCACAAAAAGTTCTTCTCCCTGAAGGAATGCTTGTAAACGAGAGAACAAGCCACTGAACTTCTCAGTACTCATAGGGCGATTATACTCTCCCCAATCGATATCATCCTTTGTAGATGACTCGCATACAAAGTATTTATCATTAGCTGCCCTGGCAGTCCATTTGCCCGTATTTACGAGAAAGGGACCACCTTTAACCATTTTACCTTCTCCTCTAAATACTGCTTCCTCATACAATGCAGACTCAGGAAGGTTCCAAAAAACTCGATCTAAATGAACTAGCCCTTGATTATCAAGACCAAAATCGGATGAAAGATCGTCAGCATGCTTTAATGCCGGAGTATCAAACTTTAAATATTTTGTCATAACCAGTCTCTTACTAATTTTCGTTCACCAATAAACAATTCATTCGGGGAATTCGGATCAAGCGCCCATTTAATTCTCTCAATTCCTTCTATAATATCTTTAATTGATCCACAGGTAGACAATCTGAGATAGCCATCAAGACCAAATTCTTTACCTGGCATAGTAAGTACCCTTACCTTATCAAGTAATAATTTAGAAAGTCTGCATGAATCCTTATCATAAACGCTAAAATCAGCAAACACATAAAAAGCACCATCTGGTTTTGTAGGCTTAACTCCCTCAAATGCATTCAAGCGATCCATCATCACATTCCTATTATTCTCCAGAGTAAGGCGTAAACTCTCAACTCCAGATTGTACTCCATTTATAGCTCCAATTGCAGCCTTTTGCATTAGAACAGGTGGACCCGCTGTCTGATGCCCCTGAATATTTGACATCACCTGTATTAGTTTCTTACTGGCAACTGCCCAGCCAATTCTAAATCCTGTCATGGCATATTGTTTCGAAACGCCATTAACGACTATCAACTTTGAGTTTTCATCATTTTCCGATGCAAAATCATAGCAGTTCACCCTTTTCTTCCCATCGAAAAGTAAACGATGGTATATCTCATCCATGATAAGATATAGTCCTTCTTTTTCGCAAAATTGAACAACATCAGAAATAAACTGCTCCGAATACATGACTCCGGTAGGATTATTTGGAGAATTAAGGATGATTGCTTTTGTATAGGAGGTGACATTTTGAATTATATCCTGCATCCTTGGATGGAAAGATCCATCTTCTGGTCGAACTGGTACCGGGATTCCTCCACATAATTTAATAATTTCAGGATAGCTGCACCAGTAAGGAGAAGGAAAAATTACTTCGTCCTGTGGATTAATGATAGATTGCATTGCCACCATAATTGCTTGTTTTGCTCCATTGGAAGCAATAACATTTTCTGGTTCAACCTTTTTGTTGTAATACTCTTCCATATAACGGATGATAGCCCTTTTCATCTCAACCGTGCCATCTACCGGAGTATACCTAATCTCCCCAGAATTCAGTAATCCTGACAGGTTGGTAATGGCATCAATGGGTGCAGGACTTTTGGGTTCACCTCCACCAAGATGAATTAAAGGTTCTCCTTTTGCTTTTAATATCGAAGCTGTTTCATTCAAAAGCAAAGTAGCAGATTCCCCAATGGACTTTCCTATAAGGCTTATACTCATTTTATTTTCCTTTAATTAATTAAAAGAATACTATCGAAGAACGGACATGTAACAAAAGTTACGAAATATGGTATACAAATGTTGTAAAAAATGAAATGAATTCTAAAAAATAATTAATATTGTACAACATGTTTTTAAAATTATTCTTTTCACATAAATAACTAATAATATGGAAATTCTAGAAATCCTCAAATACACCATACCTGCCTTAATTGTATTCTTAACTGCCTATTTAACTCTACAACAATCACTTAAAAAGGAGAAGGAAAGAGGTAAATTTGAGATTGTTTTACAGAATCAGAAAATAGCCTTACCTATTCGGCTGCAGGCGTATGAGCGACTGACTCTTTTTTTGGAAAGGATTACTCCTGACTCGTTGATTATTAGAACAAATCAACCTGGAATGACCTCTGCGCAGTTACATCATGATATGCTAAAAACCATAAGAGCAGAATATGAACATAATCTCTCGCAACAAATTTATGTAAGTCATGAAGCCTGGGAACTCGTAAAAAACGCACGGGCGGGTGTCATTAAACTTATAAATTCCTCAGCTGACAAAATAAAACCCACAGAACCTGCCATTAAACTTAGTAATTTAATATTTGAAAGAATTATGGAAGTTGAAAAACATCCAACTCAAATAGCGGTTAGCTTCCTGAAAGAGGAGTTAAGTAAGGTGATATAAAAAAAGGCCCCTTAACAGGAGCCAAAAATTATAACAATACATTCTGAATCTAGATTAATTCAATACTTCGTTTTACAAATTTTGTAAGGTTTTCGCCTTTCAACATATTGTTTGAAAGCAATGCAAGATCAGTTAATTGACTTATCAAGCTATTCTCTTTGCCATATTCTTCAAGAAGACCTGTTCTCTTTCCTTCGAGCTCAAGGATCTTAGTCTCAAGCTTGCTTAGCTTATCTTTCTCCTCCTGTTTCACCTCTTCTTCTTTTTTCCCTTCCTGTGCCTTCTGAAGTTCCTGCTTATGATCTTCTAGTGAACTCAACTTCTCAGAAAAGCCTTTTAATTCTTTTTTATGTGCCTTAGAAGCATCGTTTAAAACTCTTATGACTAGAGGATTATTACTATTTACAACAAGGCTAAAACGGTCAGGCATGTTACCATAAAAACTCATACCTCCACCCAATGCAGACATCTCTTTCATTCGCCTTGTGAACTCTGATTGTGTTATTACCAAAGGCACATCGTTTTCATTCATGTCAGCAAAATCAACGTCGAAATTTTCTTTTCCTGGCAATGGACCAATAAGCACATTTTTCAATAATAATTGCTCATCTGCAGATAATTTTGTCTCCGGAGCATCTTCCTTAAGGATTAATTTATCTATAACATCAGAATCAACCCGAACAAATCTGGAATTCTCAAATTTTTGTTCAAGGTGACTCACCAAATGGGTATCGAGGTGACCATCCATCAATAGAACATCATAGCCTTTGGCCCTTGCTGATTCAACAAAGGAGTATTGCTCATCTTTGTTGGTTGCATATAAGTAGATAAGTGATTTATTTTTATCCGTCTGATTATCCTGGATTAGTTTTTTATACTCTTCGAAAGTGAAATAATCCCCTTCGGTATTTTTTAGTAGAGCATATTTTTGTGCTCTCTCATAAAACTTCTCATCAGACAACATGCCATAGCTAATAAATATATTTAGGTCATCCCACTTAGCCTCAAACTCTTTTCTATCTTTCTTGAAAAGTTCATTTAACCTGTCTGAAACTTTTTTATTGATATGGCTAGAAATCTTTTTCACATTGCTGTCGCTCTGCAAATAGCTTCTGGATACATTCAATGGAATATCAGGTGAATCAATAACACCATGAAGTAGGGTTAAGAACTCTGGAACAATACCTTCAACAGAATCTGTTACATAAACTTGATTACTAAATAGATTTATTTTATTTTTCTGTACTTCAACCTGATTCTTTAATTTTGGAAAATATAATATCCCTGTAAGGTTAAAAGGGTAGTCAACATTTAAGTGAATATTAAACAATGGGTCTTCCTGCATTGGATATAGATCCTTATAAAACTCAAGGTAATCTTCATCTTTCAATTCAGAAGGCTTTTTAATCCATGCTGGTGTCGTAATATTAATAATGTTATCCTTACCAGTCTCTATTTCCTTACCATCTTTCCATTCCTTTTCCTTACCAAAAGCTATTGGTATAGGTAAATAACGAGAATACTTTCTCAGTAATTCATTGATCCTGGGCTCCTCGAGGAACTCTTTTGAGTCTTTATCAATATGTAAAACGATATCGGTACCCACATTTTCTTTTTCAACTTGTTCCAGAGTAAATTCCGGACTACCATCACAGGACCATTTGACAGCCTTACTATTAGGCTTGTAGGATTTTGTAATTATATCAACTTTCTTTGAGACCATAAAAGCCGAATAGAAACCCAATCCAAAATGACCAATGATAGCATTTGCTTTATCTTTGTATTTATCTAGAAAGTCCTCAGCACTCGAGAAGGCTATCTGATTTATATATTTCTGAATCTCCTCTTCGGTCATCCCAATTCCACTATCAGAAATAGTTAGTGTTTTTTTCTTTTTATCCAATTTTACCTGGATGGTCTGATCTTTAATCTTTCCTTTGAATTCTCCAACAGATTGTAAGGTTTTTAGTTTTTGGCTTGCATCAATAGCATTTGAAACCAACTCTCTTAAAAAGATCTCGTGATCAGAATACAAGAACTTCTTTATTATTGGAAAGATATTCTCAGTAGTAACATTTATTTTACCTGTCTGCATAATATATAATTTTTTGTTCTGTTAAACTTCTATGATTTTCAGCACTATTGTTTCAAAGGATATGCCAATTCTATAAAACTGACAAATAGTCACCCAGGTCCTGCTACAAACAAAAAATTAAAATCCACAAAACAGGAAAAAGTGCAAAAAAGATCACATGAAAAAGAGTGAATAAATTCCAAATAGAGAGGATACAATGATGAATACCACAAAAAGTATTACTGAACGCCTTGCTGATATATATTTTTGTTCAAGACTCTCCCTGCTGATCATCCCCATTATGAGATTGGTAATTTTAAGAATAGCATTATCATTATTTTGAACCAGGGAATAGGAGGCAGGAAGGTTTAATTTATGTTCTATTTCTGTAGTTTTCTTCCCTGCCACTACAATCAGGCTTATATTAGGGTCGATCTTCTTAACAGAAGTGACAAATTGTAATATTTCTTTTTCGACAATTTCTTTAACCTCCCTATTATCGACAACAAGTACAGCTACTTGTATTCGTAAAAGCATAGAGGCATTTTCAGTTAACTCGTTTACCAATCCATCGATTGAGGAGAAATTTTTCAAGGAATACTTTAGAGTATTTCTAAACCTGGACAACATTCCATCATAAACTGATCGATGCCGGTCAACAAAATAAATATTACTAATTCTTTTTCCAGATTTAAACATAAATTCAGAATCTATTCACGTAAGAGTTTAATCGAGTCTCTGGTGATTGCTAAAATATTATACTGTGAATTTATAAAATATGTTTTGATGATTAACAAATAGAGTATAAATCTATTCACCTAAAGGATTAATTTTTAAGATCCAGGTCTTCTTTTAAGTTCCAAAAGCAATTCCTATACTCAAGACCGTCATATGATGAGTCAGGGCCGTAAAATTGAAATTGCCCCTCATAATCCTGTTGAGAAGGTGAAAGATGATCATAAATAATCATTCCAAGGTCAGAATTGTACCGCATCATCATTGATACTCTTGACGAGAACTCAAAGATTATTCTGGATTTTTTCGTTTCTCCAGAAGGAAATATTGGAGCTCCAATACTAAGCTTACCGTTACTAAGAGTTATTACATCAATGATTTTATAACTGGTAAGATAATTATTAAAAGCAAAGCCCAGAACTGTGTAAAATAACTCCCCCTGGCATTCAATTTTCACTATCTCATAGTAGAGAGCACCATACCAATTTGTTGTTGTGTAAATGTCATCTTCACTAAGGCTAGCTCCTTCTGAATCATCCAGGAAATACACATTAAACTGTTGCTTTTCAGGTGCTTTATACTGAACAAATCCAAAATAACGATGTGTTCCGTCCATCATGGGCACATTCCATGAATAAATTCTAAGTGCCCGATCGGGAGAATATATCTTACCCAAATATTGTAGAGAATCAAAAGGGAAATAAAAGGAGCTGTCAATTGAAAGCATCTCTCTAAAAAGCTCTAAAACCTTTTCGTTTATTCCCAGTTTTTGAGAGTCACCCTGACTTGATCTCATATTTTCAAACAAGGAAGCAATTTCCACCTCATAATCAGGAATACTTTTGATGTCATTTTGAAAAGTAAATGTATTACCCAGTATAAATAAACAAGTTGCACATATTATAGCAAGCTTTTTATTTATCTTCATTATTCTAATCATAGGTCTATGGTCTATAAATATGCTTTATAACTTTGCCCTAGAACCTTATCCATTGTTATATAAACACTAAATAGAATCAAGAGCACCAAGAATAGTTTTACAGGCAAAATGAATTTGATCTTCACTAATTATTAAAGGTGGTGCTATCCTGAATGATTTCTCATCAAACAAGAACCAATCAACAACAATTCCGCTTTGCAATAGCTTTTGGATTAGGGTCTGTACCATTTCAGCGTCTCCAAGATCTATTGCAAAAAAGAGTCCTTTGCCACGAATTTCTTTAATTCTTTCATGTTTTAAAAGAAGCCTGAATAATTCTTCTTTCTTCGGAACCGTCTCGATAATATTTTCATCAAGGATAGTTTTTAATGATGCCCATGCAGCCGCGCATGATACAGGGTTTCCTCCAAATGTTGTTATATGCCCGAGGACAGGATTTGTTTTAAAAACTGACATAATTTCTTTAGATGCAACAAATGCCCCTATTGGGAGTCCTCCACCCATAGCTTTTGCTATTGTAAATACATCTGGAGTAACTCCATAGTGTTCAAACGCAAACAGCTTACCAGTACGTCCAAATCCCGTTTGAATTTCATCTAAAATAAGTAAGGCTCCTACCTCATTACATTTCTGCCGAATTTTACCCAAATATCCTTCTTCTGGTAAGATAATTCCTCCTTCTCCCTGGATTGGTTCCAATAGAACACAGGCCGTTTTATCTGTGATCTTCTCAATATCAGGAGTGCTGTTAAACTCTAAAAATTTGACCCCTGGTACCAGAGGCCTGAAGGAATTCTTAAATTCCTCATTCCCCATTACACTTAATGCTCCATGGGTGCTCCCATGATATGCCTTCTTAAAAGCAATTACTTCGCTTCTACCAGTATACCTTTTCGCCAATTTCAGGGCACCTTCAATAGCTTCGCTACCAGAATTCACATAATATATATTATCCAGACCTTGAGGCAAGTGATTGATTAGTAAGCTGGCAAATTTCACCTGAGTCGATTGCACATATTCACCATATACCATAAGGTGCATATGTTTATCTAATTGACTGCGAATTGCCTCCACAACATTTGGGTGACTATGGCCCAAATTACTTACAGAAATCCCAGAAATCAAATCAAGATATTTTTTACCATCCTTGGAGATCATATATACACCTTCTGCTCTTTCAATTTCAAGCAACAAAGGTGTATTAGAAGTTTGTGCAATATGGCTTAAGAAAAGCTGGCGTTCTGAGATCATTCAAATTAACTTACAAAATTTGAAAAGATGTGAAACTTACTTTGTCATTAGGTTGATATCTCTTAAGAGATTCTCTTTGTAAGATTTGCCAATGGGTATGGTTTCTTTATGACGACCATGGGTGATTTCAAGAGCATTGTCACGAATAATTGAAATGCTTTTAGTATTAACAATGAAAGATCTATGCACTCTAGTAAAGATAGGGCTTGGCAATTTTTTCTCAATGGCCTTCATTGTAAAATGAATCGTATATTTATCAGTTCTTGTATTAAGTATTACATAATTTTCAAGGGCCTCAATCCATAAAATGTCATTAAACCTTAATTTTATAAGACTTGATCCTTTTTTAATAAATATTTCATCTTTCCCATCTAACTTAAATTCAGAAAGTGAATCCCGCTTCCTGGCCTTTTCAACAGATTTATAAAACCTTGCATATGAAACAGGTTTTAGCAAATAATCAGTAACATCAAAGTCATATGAACTTAGTGCATATTTTTCTTTTGAGGAGGTAATTATAATCTGAGGGAGACTTCCAAGACTATTTAAAAAATCAATCCCATTCATTTCTGGCATCTCGATATCGAGAAAGACCAAATCAACTTCTACATTTGACCCTAAAAAATTAACTGCATCAACTCCATTTGAAAAAGAGCCAACATTCTCAAATCCATCAGTTTTAACTAAATACTCTTCCAATACTTTAATGGAAAGTTTATCGTCATCGACTATTATACAATTCATTCCCTTTTATTATCAAATGTTCATTTACAAGTTTCCAAAGTTCATCAATGGAAATTTGATATTAATCAAAAATAATGATTTTTTTTGTAATATGAAAGATCAGAAAGAGTAAAAAAAAATCTTATTGAATATCAGTCTCAAGGTTTTCAAAAAACCTTTCTTCAATAAGCTTTGACTTGTTTATAGAATTCAGAAGCCAGTTTTTTAAAATTTCTTGTTCTTCATCTTCATTTAGGTGCCAATTAATATTAAGCTCTCGTAAAGTGGAAGTTAATATATTCAATATTATAGCTGCAGAGACAGATATATTAAGGCTTTCTGTAAAACCAAACATCGGAACATGTACAAATTCATCTGAATTTTTCAAGGCTTGTTCTGAAAGACCCTTAAGCTCCGTTCCGAATACAAGTGCCACCTTCCCCCTATTCAAGTTGAAATTGTTTAATTGAACTGAAGTATCATGAGGTGTTGCTGCCACAATTCTGTATCCTCTTGATTTAAGACTATTAAGAGCAGTAATTGTATTATTATCAGCTTCATTATACTTAGTGATACTAAGCCATTTATCTGACCCCAATGTCACATCCGGATTGAGAATGTATTCATTATTATTCTCAATTATATGTACATCCTGAATCCCAAACACATCGCAGCTTCGCAGGACAGCACTTGCATTATGAGGTTGATAGATATCTTCAAGAACAACAGTTATGTACCGGGTCCGCTCATTCAAAACCTGCATAAATAGATTCATTCTTCTTTCAGTGATAAAAGCCGAAAGATGATCGATAAATGCTTTGTTCATTTTATTATATATTTCAAATTAGAAATATAAAAAAAGGGAGTACAAAAGCACTCCCTAAGAATAAAAAAGAAATTTCTTTTTAAACTGTATCAGCAAGTTCGCTACCAGCTTTGAATTTTACAACATTCTTAGCTTTAATTTTGATAGGAGCACCTGTTTGAGGATTACGGCCAGTTCTTTCGTTTCTTTTAGAAACTGAAAAAGAACCGAAGCCAACTAGAGCAACACGATCACCTTTTTTCAATGCACCAGTTGTTGCGCCTACAAATGCGTCAAGAGCTCTTTTAGCATCCGCTTTTGATAAACTTGCCTGGTCAGCAATCTCATTAATTAATTCAGCTTTGTTCATAATAATAATAACTTTTGGGTTAGTAATTCATTTTTTACATGGTCAAACCTCTACAAATATAGACTATTTCTATGTTTTAGCAAATTTTGCAAAAAAAAATCACCAAATAAAAAGGGCAAATTATGGGTGAATATACTCGCTATTCTAACAAATAGTACATTAGCTCCTGATTTCTTGCCACTTAGGCCAATTCATGCACTTTTACACTTTTTTTTAACATCTGAAAAAAAAATGTTAAAAACCTTATGAATTCTACGAAAAATCAAAATATTTCATACTTTTGCAGCTGATTTTGGAGAAATGGCAGAGTGGTCGAATGCGGCGGTCTTGAAAACCGTTGTACCGCAAGGTACCGGGGGTTCGAATCCCTCTTTCTCCGCTTCTGAATAAAAAAGCCTGGTACGTATAGTGCCAGGTTTTTCTTTTTAGGATGACAAAGGGATGAGAACTGAAGACAGAATAAATCCAGTTTTGTCGGTCAAATTTGAGGTAAAAAATGAGCAGGAAATGAATTAATCGTAAACCTGAAGTTTATGTAAACTATGGTAATGGCCCTTCTTCGCAATAAGTTCCCTATGACATCCTCTTTCAACAATCTCACCATTCTGAATAACACATATTTCATCTGCATTTTTAATGGTGGATAACCTATGTGCAATAACAATTGAAGTTCGGTTCTCCATTAACTTCAATATTGCATCCTGAACCAGTTTTTCGGACTCTGTATCAAGCGAAGATGTAGCTTCATCAAGAATAAGAATTGGAGGATTTTTAAGAAGAGCACGTGCAATGCTAATTCTCTGTCGCTGCCCACCTGAAAGTTTATTACCCCGTTCACCAATATTTGCCTGGTAACCTAATGGAGTATCTACAATGAAATCATGAGCATTTGCCACCTTAGCGGCACCAATAACCATTTCCTCACTCATTCCAGTTAAACCAAAAGCAATATTATTGAAAAAAGTATCATTAAACAATATGGGCTCCTGTGTAACTATTCCCATTAAGTTTCTTAAATCAACAATTTTATACATATCGATTGATACACCATCAATCTTTATAATTCCTGATTGCGGTTCAATAAACCGAGGAAGAAGGTCTGCCAGAGTTGATTTACCTCCACCCGATTGCCCAACCAACGCAATTGTCTGTCCTTTTTGAATGTTTAAATTTATATTTTTTAATACTGGTTCAGTATTGTATTTAAAATTAACCTCATCATACTGGATTAGCTCTTTAAAGCTAGAAATCGGAATCGCATCATCCTTTTCTACAATAGTTTCCTGGGCATTCAGGATTTCACCAATTCGGTCCATAGAGGCCAAGCCTTTCTGAAGGTTAAAATAAGCACCTGAAAAACTTTTCGCAGGATTAATAATCTGAGAAAAAACAATAATAAAAGTGATAAATACCTCAGGAGACAAGGTGGAATCACCAACCAATACCATCCTACCACCATAAAACATTAAAATCATCATGACAACCGTTCCTGAAAATTCACTCAGAGGTCCAGCAAGGTATCTTCTCCTATGAATTTTGTTCTGAAGCATGGTAAACATTTCATTCGTTCTTCTAAACTTCTTTATAAAAAACCCTTCAGCATTAAAGGCTTTTATAATCCTGAGGCCAGAAAGTGATTCCTCAATTACTGACAACAAAAAACCCATCTTCTTTTGCCCCTTAAAGGAGGTTGTTTTTAACTTTTTTCCTAAACGCCCAATAAAAAACCCACTTATTGGTAATAGTATCAGTACCATCAGTGTAAGCTGGAAACTCATTAAAAACATTGAGATTAAGAAAATTATAATTGTGGCTGGATCTCTAAAGAGCATTTCAAGAGAACTCATAATGGATATCTCCACCTCCTTAACATCAGTCGAAATTCTTGACAAAATATCTCCTTTCCTGGCTTCTGAATAATATGCAAGTGGAAGTCTAAGTACTTTTGAATAAATTTTATTTCGGATGTCTCTCTCCACACCGGTGCGCACTGGAGCTATAAAGTAGTTTGCCAGGTATACAAAGCTTGTTTTGAAGAATGTGACAACAACCACTGCAATACTAACATAGAGAAGTGCTCTGGGTTTACCGTGAATTAAAACAATCTGAGTCATATAATAATTCAAATTGGTCATTATTGAATCCATGGAAAACTCAAATGGAACTTTTACACTTGCTGCATCCTGTGTTTCAAATAGGATTCCCAGGAAAGGTATAGCCATTGTGAATGAAAACAAAGCGAAAATGGCTGATAAAATATTAAAGAAAATATTTAATCCGGCCTGCTTCCAATAGGGCTTGATGTATGAAAATACCTCAAGGAACTGCTTCATCGTTTGATCTTATATATTATCATAATCCGTAAACCCTGTATAATTTAAAGGAGTTATGTTTAGCAGTTCATTTTTGATATCCTCAGAAACCGAAAGTTCTGAAATAAAATTCTTGATAGTTTCATTATCTACCCGCGTATTCTTCCGTGTAAGATTTAGGAGCACCTCGTATGGGTTTGGATACCCTTCACGTCGTAAAATATTTTGAATAGCCTCAGCAACAACACTCCAGTTCGCTTCCAGATCTGCATTGATTTTATCCTGGTTAAGAAGAAGTTTCCCCAGTCCTTTTAGTATCGATTTAAAGG
>JASJGS010000135.1:0-6903 GCA_033791445.1 Bacteroidales bacterium
GCTTCTTTTTCAAAAAGGGCTATTAGTTCTTTTACCTTTTCAGGATTGCTATCAGCAAAGTTGTTTGTTAAACTAAAGTCTTCATCGGTATTATACAATTCCCATTTTTCTTCCTGAAATGTATTCATCGGCTTACCTACCCATGGAACCATATGTACAACACGTGCTAACCAACCGTCGCTGTAAATGGCGCGGTTACCAAACATCTCAAAATATTGAACCGTATGACGATCTGCGGCATCTTTATCTTTAGCAGCATAGAGCATACTTACACCGTCCATCGGAATTTGCTTTACTCCATTGATCATTGTAGGTTCCGGTAATCCCGTTGCTTCAAGAACTGTTGAGGCCACATCATTTACGTGATGAAATTGTGAACGTATTTCTCCTTTTGCTTTTATACCATCAGGCCAATGCATTACCATAGCGTTTCTTGTGCCTCCAAAATCTGCAGCCATTTGCTTGGTCCATTTAAAAGGCACATCGGTAGCAACAGCCCAGGCTGCAGTCATGTGCGGAAATGAATTAGGTCCTCCCCAATCATCAGCTTTTTCGAGCATACTTTCAACAGTTTCCTCACCATGTATTCCATTTAAGTGGATTAACTCATTATAGGTTCCTTCTAAACCACCTTCGGCACTTGAACCATTATCTCCCATTATATAAATAAACAAGGTGTTATCTAATGCATCAACTTCATCAATGGCATCTATCATTCTACCAATTTCATTATCGGTGTGCCCCATAAAACCAGCAAAAGTTTCCATTTGAAGGGTAAATAGTTTCTTCTCGTTCTTGCTTAAACTTTCCCAATCTTTAATATCACTAGGCATCGGAGCCAATTTCGTGTTTTGAGGAATGATGCCCATTTCTTTTTGGCGGGCAAATGTTTCTTCGCGAAGTTGTTGCCATCCTTCATCAAACTTGCCTTTGTATTTTTCAATCCATTCTTTTGGAGCGTGATGTGGAGCATGAACTGCACCAGGAGCGTAATAAACCATAAAAGGTTTATTAGGTGTCATCGCTTTCTGGAATTTAATCCATTCTATCGCTTCATTGGTCATGTCTGTTGTAAAGTGATAATCAGGGTTGTCTTTCTTATGAACCTTTGTAACTCCGTCAAAAATTACAGGATCCCACTGATTTGTTTCACCACCAATAAAACCATAAAACTTATCAAAGCCTGAGTTGGTTGGCCAGCGAAAATAAGGCCCAGAAACAGAAACTTCCCAAGTGGCAGTTTCATGCCATTTTCCAAAAGCTGCAGTACTGTATCCATTTTGACGTAATGTTTCTGCAAAGTATTTTGCATTGTCAGGTCTAATGCCTTGATTTCCTTGAAAACCCGTAGCAACTTCCATTACTGAACCTACATTTACATTGTGATGGTTTCTTCCTGAAAGTAGCGAAGCACGTGTAGGTGAACAAAGTGCGGTAGTATGGAAGTGATTGAATCGCAATCCATTATCCGCTAATTTATCAAAGGTTGGAGTTTCAATAGCCCCTCCGAATGTAGTCGTAGCACTAAAACCTATATCGTCAATCATAACTATAACAACGTTTGGTGCTCCTTCAGGTGCCTTAATTTCGAAAATAGCTGGTTTTTCTACATTCCGAGCATCCATTTCTGTCACTACCTCTCTTTCTGGTGGATGAATTGGTAAAATAGTACGATCCATTTTATAGTCTCCAATTGACTTGCTCTCTGGTTTATCACCAGGTGTAGTACAACTGAATATAAATCCTAATGATAGGAGCAAAATTGAAATTTTTGTTTTCATTGTTTTGAATTTTTGTTAATGATATCGTTTTATGTTTGCCAAATAGGTTATAGTAAGAACTTTATAAGTTAACATTTATCCATTAGGAAGGTTCAATGTGCAAATATAGTACTTTATTCCAAATTAGAATCAGTCTAAATAAACCTACTTATCATTTTGAACTGATTTTTGGGTTTTGAAATTGACTTTTCAAGCATCTCAGATCATTCTACGGGAAAAACCAAAACATAATACAGATGCAGTAATATATTTATGAACCAGGATAATTATGTCACGATTTTGCTAGTGGAGTGGGCAGGGTGGGAGCTAAATGTGAAGTCACATTCTTTATAAAACCCTTATTGACTATACCGTATGAGGTGTGCAGATGCTATTTTCGTTTTGTTATAACAATGGCCGGATAATCGCCAAACGTGCTCATAAATTTACTATACCTGTCCTCTAACTTCATCAACTTTTCCAAAATCTGTTTGCCAAAAATTACCTTATGAATATAGATATCAAGGAAATATTTATTCAAACTCCGCCAGCAATAGAACTCAATATCTTTACTGAATGCAAAAGATTTTTTAAACCATCGTGGACTATGAGAATAAAAATATAATCTAGGTTTTGATTTGAATAGTTTTACATAGAGCTTTCCACCAAAGTGTCTTATTATCCGGTAAAGTTGAGCAACATTCAGTGCAATGTTCATAAACCAACTATGATAGAACCAATTGTAGACTATTACAATTTTTGATTCTTCTTTAGCCACCCTATACATTTCATTAACCGCAGTGAATTGGTCATTTCTGGGAATATGGTATAGGGTATGTTGCGAAAGAACCGTATCACATGAATTATCCTGGATAGGGATATTTGTAATATCTCCACAAATGTAAATCCCCTTTCTCCCTGCACGTTCAATATTGATTTTGGCCTGTATTAAAGCATTTATAGATATATCTACACAAATCCTATACTCGTATCCATTGGATAATTCCATGTACTCTGGCAGGCCTATTGGGCCGGAGGCTATGTCAAGCAGGTACTTGCCACTGGAAGGATAAAATATTGAGGCTTTTGTAAATGAATTTCGAATGTATTTGGAGGAAACTTCTCTAAAATCAACCCATTTAGGACTATCCTCATAAATTTTCAAAGAGTCCTTTATTTTGTAACTTACTTTATTATAATAATCAAATACACGCTGCTTATCAAAAGATAAACCCTTTCTATTGCCTGGTCCATTTCCGACAAACAATGCATATTGTTCATGCAATACTATTATTTCATCAAAAATAGGATAGAAATACTGTTTTGAAGTATCTATCAATCCATTGGTAAGCTTCCCGAAATTAATAAAACTATCAGGGAAATTGAATCCAGAAAAATCAGTTTGGTTGATCAAATCCAATTCGTTATTTGTAATCGGACACCTTAATCTCTCAAGAAACTCCATCTTCTTATTTTAAACATGTGGTAATGTACCCTAAGAAACTGCACACATCGTATGGAATATAAAGAATAAGTTGACCCAGACTTTCGTGTTTCTTGCGAAAAGGATGGCTAGTTTTAATTGATTTCAACTTTTCCCTTTTCGGAAAATGGATATCAATAGAAACGCAAAGCCAGAGCCAAAGAGAAATCCAGAGAAAAAACCGATAAGCTCTAAATCCACTGTTCCATCTGTTCGATCAGATAGGAAATGAATCACTATACCTGCTGCAATTAACAAGATTGATACGAATATGCTATTTCTTTTACTCATAGAGATGTAAATTCAAACATTGTTTCTTTTCGCTTAAAGCATAATTATTGTTTACAGTACTTTAAGCTGAATTATTCTATAATACTCATAATCAAGATAATTGGAGTCTATTAATTCAAAAATATCTTAAGACGATCTTTTAAAGGATATCCCTTTCTGAACCTGATAATGTCAAAATCTCAAAGAGTGGTCTCAAGCAAGTTGTTACTATTATTTCTTCTCCTTATCCCATCCCTGGGGTCTTTTCCACCGAACAGGTGCAGGAGGTTCAGGTTTCATATGAAATTCCTGTGTTTTCAATAATTTCATTGCTTCTTCCACTGCTCTTTCAAGTTGAGGGTCTTTTCCTTCTAAAAGGGATTTTGGATCCTGTATCACTTCGATATCTGGAGCAACTCCATCACCTTCTACAGCCCAGTTACCATCTACATCAAAAAAGCCACCACGTGGGGCCACCATGCGTCCACCATCAATGAAAGGTGGTGTATCCCAGGTTCCAACTAAACCACCCCAGGTTCGGGTTCCAATTATTGGACCCAGGTTTCTTGCCTTAAACATATAGGGAAGTAAATCACCTCCAGAACCGGCACGTTCGTTAATGATCATTACCTTAGGGCCCCAGATACCTGCCATTGGTGTTGTCCAGGGACGGTTATCATTGGCTTTGCTGTTGAAGTAACCTAATAACTGGCGTCCCATAACGTCAATCATGTAATCAGCAGCCGATCCTCCTCCATTGTTTCGTTCATCCAGAATCACACCCTTTCTGTCCTGCTGTGCAAAATAATATCTGTTAAAATTGGTAAATCCTCCTCCTCCGGTGTTGGGAAGGTATACATAGGCTAATTTACCGCCGGACAGATCGGAAACTTTCTTTCTGTTGGATTCAATCCAATCTGCAGTTCGAAGCTGGTATTCATTCGTAACGGGCTTAATTATTATTTCTTTCGCACCTTCCAAAGAGGGCTGCATATTAAAGCTTAACCGGGTAGCCTGTCCTGCTGTTTGTTCCAGTACCTTATATATGTTTTGCTTACCAGATAGGGGTATCCCATTTATCTTCAGGATATAATCTCCTTCTTTTACGCCAAGTCCCGGCAAGCTTAAGGGGCCTGACAGATTAGGGTTCCAGCTTTCACCAGTATAGATTTTTGAAATACGATAATGACCATTTTCCAATTCAAGGTCGCAACCAAGCAATCCTACTGGTACGCGGTCTATTTCCGGCATATCACCTCCTGAAACATAGGAATGCCCAATGGCCACTTCACCACTCAGGATGTCAACAACATAATTTAAATCTGTGCGGTGACGAACTGAACTGATCCAGGGGGCATACCACTCATAAACTTGATCCCATGGCGCTCCGTGAACATTGTCAACATATAAAAAATCACGCATATAACGCCAGCCTTCCTTAAATATTTGTTTGTATTCGGATTGTGGATCAACCTTAATTTTGGCATTGGCGTTAATTTTATCATCAGGTTTTGGTTTAGCTTTAGATTCGGTTATATTCCAGCCATTGCTTTTTCGATGCAGGAGATACTCACCATTAACTGAAGCTACAATCTGACTTAATCCATCTGCAAATTCTTCGGCTTTTTGTTTTTTCAAATCGTATTTGTGTATTTTAAGCCCAGGGGTATTTGGAATAAGCTCAGCAACAAAAACAAACTCTTTGGGGCCTGCAACCAAGCCTGCATAGTCTCTATCAGGCATATCCAAAGCTACTATTCGGCTAGCTAAGCCTATGGTGTCAATTTGAATCGATAGTTCAGGCTCTTTATCATTATCTTTTTCCTCCGCATCTTTTTTCTTTTTACTTTTCTTCTCCACTACTAGCTCTTTTTCATCTTCCTTTTTCACTTCCTCCTCATCACTTTTCACCAAGCCTGGTGAGGGTGTGTCCTTGGATAAGATCAACAGATACAGGCTTCTGGTTACCTTTGCATCATAAGAACTCATATCCAACCAGCCTGATCTCAATCCATAATTAGTACTGGCTAAAAAATAAAGATACTTGCCACTTTGATCCCAAACCGGACTTATTGCATCTGCCATTCCATCCGTCAATTGTATCTTTTGTCCAGTTCTAACATTGTAAGCAAAAATAGCTTTGAAATGGCTATCTAACTGCCGGGCATAAGTGATCCATTGGCTATCAGGTGACCATACCGGATTCATGTCACGGTTAGGATGGGCATAACGATCTGTAGCCGCTTTATTTACTGTTCCAATGTCAAGATCAATATACCAAATATTGTAATCGGTATCTGTATAGGCAATATATTTACCATCAGGTGACCAATCTGGCTGAAAATAGAAGGTGGGATTTTTCAAAGGATAACTTTTTTGATTTTCTCCATACTGATCGGCTACTATCAATTGATATTCACCGCTGGCATCAGAAAACCAGGCAACTTTGTCGCCCTTTGGGGACCATACAGGAGAACGATCAGCCACACCTGGAGTATTGCTTAAGTTGCGCCAGTTGCCCTTTTCCTTAGGGAATGTAAAAATATCACCCCTAAATTCGAATATGGCCCTTTTTCCATTTGGTGATATATTTGGATTTCTAAGATTGCCAGCCTTTACATCTTCCCAACGGGTACGAGCAAAGTTCATGTCACCCTGTACATTGATAGCTAATTGTTTGGCATTGCCAGATTCCGGATCCAATAAATGGAGATAGCCCCCTTGTTCGTAAATAATACGATCTGCATTTGCATCCAGGCTTTTAACATCAAACTTCTTATGAAAGGTGATTTGCTTTTCAGCCTTGGTTACCGGATCAAAAGACCAGATGTTGCTTACATAGTCTCGTTCAGACATGTAGTATACTTTACCCTTAAACCAGACAGGATCCAGGTGCCTTTCATTGTCCAATTGGGGTGTACGTATCAATTCTTTGGTTTCCATATTGACAATCCATATGGGCATGGCCTGACCTCCACGGTAATTTCGCCACTCAGGATCCCAAAATGTGATTGGTGTATAAGCAATATACTTACCATCAGGAGAAATCTCTCCGTAGGCTACTCTAGGTATATCCACCAGGGTTGGTAAAGCTTCTTCTAAGCCAATTTTATAAAATCTATTGAGGCGGGTAGGGTGACCGATGCGTGTGGAACGAAAAACCACTTCGCCTTCCGGTGTCCAACCCTGTACAAAATCTGCACCAGGGTGATAGCTGAGCCTTTTTGGTGACCCACCGGTTGCAGGTATCACATAGACATCAGTATTACCCTCATACTGAGCCGAGAAAGCAATCCATTGTTCATCAGGGGAAAAATGTGGCAAGGATTCATAGCCCTCATTGGTGGTCAGACGCATTGCATCGCCACCATTGCGATCTGCTTTCCAGAG
>JASJGS010000136.1:0-5704 GCA_033791445.1 Bacteroidales bacterium
AAGCTGGATACCTTATGGAGTAAAGGCATTTCGGCAACCAACGATTTGATTAAAGTCGGGAATTGTCTTTATGCGGCTGACAGCTTGAGTATTAAGGCAATAAAACTTCTTGCGGGAAATGAGGCCGAAGTAATTTGGAATTACAGTACCCATAAAAATGTGGAAAGGCTTGTTGCTGCCAACGGAAAATTGATAGCGGTAACAAACGACGGCACCATCATGATTTTCGGTGAATCACCGGTAGCAAAAGTAAAGGAATATGACCGGATACTTAAAACCTTTAATCCAAAACTGGCCAAAGCCAATAAAATAATTAGTGATACGGGAGTTAAAGATGGTTATTGTCTGATTTTAGGAGGTGATGACATTCCTCTTTTAAAAGATCTAATTTACGGTACTTCTCTGAATATTGTTGTTTATGAAAAAGATCAGGATAGGGTTCAGGTACTTCGGGAATATTTTGATAATGCTGGTGTGACAGCAGATCGGATATGTTTTCAGCATTTTCAAAATACATTTCCATCCTTACCAAAATATTTTTCATCGCTTACTATCGTGAATGATCTTGCATATATTGGTGGTGGACAAAAAGATTTTATCGAAAACCTCTATGAAA
Organism: Bacteroidales bacterium; assembly: GCA_033791445.1. Classification (GTDB taxonomy): domain Bacteria; phylum Bacteroidota; class Bacteroidia; order Bacteroidales; family VadinHA17; genus JANTGF01. The sequence goes on from JASJGS010000136.1 coordinate 617, forward strand.
CAACCCGTCCATACGGGGGCAAAATTGTATTTCCGGTTAAAAGACGGGACCAGGATCGTTTAATGGAAACCTTAGGTGAACTCCAATTACCTGGAGCTGCTACTCATGAAGAAAAAGGTTTTTCAACAATAACAAGAACTGGATCTTTACTAGGAGCTTCCCCCTGGACACACAATTACGGGGATATTGCAAATACTGTTAAATCAGACGATCAACTGGTTAAAGCCCCACTTGGCATTTTATGGTTTGGGGGAAATTCAAATATGGATGTTCTACCGCGACATGGCCACGGGCCTGGTGAGCAGGTGATTGACGGACGACTAATTATACAGGGAATAAACAGCATTAGTGCCCGTGATGTTTATACCGGCAGAGTATTATGGAGACACGAATCTGAAAATCTGCTGGATGACAACTGGCTTGTTTATTATGATGAAAGTTACGATGAAGAACATCCTCTTGACCCAAAATACAATCAGGAGCATTTGCCAGGTTCCAATGCCAGAGGTACTAATTACATAGCTACCAAAGAGTTTGTGTATTTGATTGAAGGGAACAAATGTAAATTGATTGACATCAACACAGGAGTAATTACCAAAGTATTCAGTACAGATGATTATAATAAACGGAAACTCGGATATATAGGTGTTTACAAGGACCTTTTAATCCTGGGGAATAGCTTTGCGGATTTTCCTAATTTGGAGAAAGATTCAATAGAGATTAAAAGGGAAAAATATGCAGATTATAACCTCACAGCAAGCAATGAATTGACGGTTTTAAACCGATTTAGTGGGGAAAAGTTATGGAGCATTAAAGCGAATTTTGGTTTTATTCACAACTCGGTTATTGCCGGTGATGATATGCTCTTTTGTCTTGATAAACTCCCACAATATCTGGAAACAAAGCTGAGAAGAAGAGGTGAACCTATACCACAAGGCTCAAGGTTACTTTACCTGGATGCGGAAAATGGGGATATAATTCAGGAAGAAACAAAAGATATTTTCGGAACCTGGCTTGGTTATTCAACTGAACATAAATTATTATTGCAGGCAACTCGGCCTTCTCGAGATATGCTGAACGGAGAAGTAGGAAATCGGATGATTACGTATGACATTCGTACAAGAGATAAAATTTGGGATGGGGCAATAAGATACGCCAATCCACCTATTATTCATAACGATAAAATATACACCAACGGCGAAGGTTTTCATCTCCTGACTGGCGAACCACTGATGGAGAAAGATCCAGTTACCGGTGAAGATTTAAAATGGAGCTTTAAACGTGAATATGGATGCGGAATAGTTGCTGCCAGCGAACATCTTCTCACTTTTCGCTCAGCTTCGGCAGGATTTATTAACCTTGATGCCTTTGAAGGTACCGGAAGCCTGGGTGGCTGGAAAGCCAGTTGTTCAACCAATTTAATCGCTGCTGACGGTGTACTCAATTCACCTGATTATACCCGAACATGCCAGTGTCCTTACCAAAACCAGACTTCTCTGGCTCTTATTAATATGCCGTGGATGGCCTACTGGACAAACAGTAACTACAAATGGAATGGGAATCCGGTTCAACAGCTAGGATTGAATCTTAATGCTCCCGGCGACCGAACTGCTGACAATAATGTATTGTGGTTCGAATTTCCGTTTGTTGCCGGCGCTCCCCCCGGAATACCGGTAAAAATTGATACGTCTGACTATAAAGAAATCAGAAAAGAACCAATAAGTATTACATCTGAAAATACACCCTGGGTGAGTTCAAGTGCCTTGAGAGGAATTAAATCCATTGAGATAACCCTATCGAAGGATCAGCTTATTCCAGAATCATTATACGCAGTAAAACTCTATTTTGCAGAGTTGGAGAATATAAAGCCAGGAGAGAGATCTTTTGATATCGTTATTCAGGGAGAAAAGGTTGCTGAGAGATTTGACATTGTAAAAGAAGCAGGCAAAACTGAAAAAGAGGTGGTGAAAATGTTTGAGGGTATAAAAGCAGGAGATAAATTAAAAATTGATTTAATCCCTGTTCGCGGAAATACCCTAATTTCCGGTATTGAATTAACACTGCAAAAACTGGCCGAAAAATGAAACGAATACATCTGAAAGTAATAGTTATTGGGGCTTTGATAAGTATGGCCTGTACTACAAAAGTCTCGGAATGGGTTTTATTAAATTCTGTACCTGACAGATATCTCCTTGTTTATTTTCATGAAAATGAATTAACTGAAACTGTAATAAAACAGCATTCTGAATTGGAAAACCAGTTCAAATCAGCCAATATTCTGTTTAGAACAATGCAAAAGGATGAGATTGAGAAACCATATTACACATTGTATTTTAACAATAGATTTATCGCTGAATATGCCAATGAAAAAGAACTTGTAAATTTGGTTGCTTCTCCTCTTCGCGAAAATATAGCAAATGAATTGATGGCTGGTAAATTGTGCGTGATGCTCTATCTGAAGTGTGGTATTCCAGAGAAAGATGATAAAGGTTTGGAGGTTTTAAACAAAAGCTTGGCAGTATCACCGTTTGGTGATGTAATTATGATTTTGGAACTGGAGAGGGAAAGTCTAGAGGAAAGCCAGTTCGTTTCAATGTTGCTGAATGTAGAAAGCGATTTAAAAAATATAGAGGAACCCATGTTATTTGGGATTTTTGGAAAGTTCAGGGCACTTGAACCCCTGCTAGCGAAAGGAATTTCGCAAGAAAACATCAATCTGATGATCGACTTTTTTACAGCCGATTGCAGTTGTCTTATTAAAGATGATCTTCCCGGAAAAAGTATTCTTTTTAATGGGAAATGGCAATACCCCCAAACGGCTCTGGTAAATAAGATACTCGACGAAAATCCGCATCTTGAGCACCAATAAATGAGACAGGATACCATCATATATGATTCTTTGGATGTACGGCCTTTACCAAAATGGCTTACCGACCAAAGAGACGGACTCAATACTTATCAGCCGCAACAGCTTGAAATGAAAGAGGATCGTTCGTTACAAGTTTCGTTGATATCAACGGGCATTGTCATTGTAATCACCATTGTTTTTTTGACTTTCTATTTTCTTCGTAAAAACAAAAAGAATGTAATATGAATCCGCTCAGGTTGGTAATAAAAGAACTTCTTTACAGAAAAGTAAGCTCCATGATTATTTTGGTTACAGTTATTTCTGCCAGCATGGTTTCGGTTGCAGTTTATACATTAAGCAAAGCCAGCGAAAATGAAACACGAAAAATAATGCGGGAGCAGGGTTTGAATCTGTATATTTTTCCCAAAGGAACCAATTTGATTGATTTTTATTCGGTAAACAACACACCAACTTTCCCAGAAAACTATGTTGATGTACTGGCAAATTCAAAAACATTCGATGCAGTGAGGCATCTTACCGGAATACTTCAGCTTAAATATCCCAACTGGACCGACCCGAATGGTTCCAGTCATCAAATAGTGGTTATTGGTTACAAAAACGAAGCCATGCAACGGTTCCTGTCAAAACAAGAAACTATGGGTTTTGATGTTGTAAAAGGAACCGTTCAAGTTGGGGCGTTTCTTTCTGTTAATATTCCGGAAGGTGAACCATTTAGAATTATCGGGAAGGATGGAAAGATGTATAAATTTAAAATCGTTAAAAGATTTGCTGAAGGGAAGGGAATATTAGACCAGGGTGTTGCTTTTAATCTTTCCGATTTGCAAGAAATTCTTGAAATGGATGATCAAATCAACAAAATTGAAGCCTTGGGCTGTGTCTGTCACGATGGAAGGATAAACAATGCACGAACTCAGGTTCAAACCATATTTTCCGATCTAGAAGTAACCGAAATAAGCAGCATCGCCGATGCACGCGAAAACCAGCGACTAATGATGAATAAATACGGTTCTTTTATCATCCCATTTATTTTACTCACCTCCTTACTTGTTTCCAGTTTGCTGTTTTATGCCAATGTAAATACACGAAAAAACGAAATAGGAATTTTGAAAGCCATGGGAAACAGCAAATCCTTCATTTTATTTATGTTCCTATTTAAAGCCTTTATTCTGGGGTTCATAGGAAGTATTGCCGGTTTTTTTGCCGGAAGCTTGATTGCCGAATATTTTGGGAAAGAGATATTCCGGTTTACGTCGATGGATATGAAACCACACTGGGATGTTTTTGGTTACAGCCTCATCATTTTCCCAGTCTTATGGATGTTGTCAAGTTGGATTCCAGCACTTTTGGCGACACAGGTTGATGCCGCAAAAACACTTAGTCAGGAATAAAAAATGTAAAACGATTAACAATGCTGGAGATAAACAATATAACAAAAACATATACAAAAAACGGAAATAGTTTTATTGCGCTTAAGGATGTGACATTTAGGGTGGGAAAAGGTGAATTTGTTGCAATTGTTGGACCCAGCGGTTCCGGAAAATCGACACTTCTCCACACCATAGGTGGATTAAATCGGCCAGAATCGGGACAGGTTTTATACCAGGGCAGGGATGTTTATGCAATGGATAGTACGCAGGCAAACTATTACCGGAAGAAAAGTGTAGGTTTTGTTTTTCAGCAATTTCATTTGTTGCCTTATCTTACTGTTTATGAAAATATAAAAATGGCTGATGGGAATACAGCGAATAAGAAATATATTGATGATTATCTAGAAAAATGTTCTCTAACTCTTTTGCGAAATAAATATCCTTCTGAGCTGAGTGTTGGAGAAAAGCAGCGTTCCGCTTTTATCCGTGCCATTGTTTCAATGCCGGATATCTTATTGGCCGATGAACCGACCGGAAATTTGGATCCTGAAAACAGCAAAATTTTAATGTCGTTAATTGATGACTTTAATAAAAAGGGGGGTACTGTTCTTTTGGTGTCTCACCAATCCGAAACTTCAAAATATGCCACACGGAGAATTAACCTTCTTTCGGGAAAACTATTGATATATTAATTTTAATAAATTCTTATTTACCCAAATTCAGTAAATGATTATTTTACAATTGAAATGGACTTTGTTGAAAATTTGGAATACTCTATCTATTCCACGATTGGAGAGCTCATTTTATCTGGTATGATTGATTCAAACAATAAAACAATAAAACTGATAAAAC
>JASJGS010000137.1:0-28563 GCA_033791445.1 Bacteroidales bacterium
ACTGGTTCTATTGTATTCATTTAGCGGTATCACCTGCACCTTTTTAATCAAAAAATAGTTTGACATCATATCTTTATTAAATTACTATATTTGAAGCTTAGCGAGCCTGAACATGTCTGAGATAGAAAAGATAAAAGCCCCTATCAGGCAGGAAATGATTGATTTTAATGACTTTTTTAAGTCATCTATAAAAAGCAAAGTTCCCCTGCTGGATATTATAACGAATTATATATTGCGCCGAAAAGGGAAGCAAATGAGACCCTTATTTGTTTTTTTATCAGCCAAAATGTTTGGAGAGATCAATGAATCCAGCTATACGGCTGCCTCCCTTATAGAACTTTTACACACCGCCACCCTGGTTCATGATGATATTGTGGATGAGTCATATGAGCGACGTGGCTTTTTCTCAATAAATGCTTTATGGAAATCGAAAGCAGCTGTTCTGGTTGGTGATTATTTAATGGCAAAGGGCCTATTGCTTTCATTGGAGAATAAAGAATTTGAATTGCTGGAAATCGCGTCCGGTGCGGTAAAGGAAATCAGTGAAGGGGAGCTGCACCAGATTCAAAAATCTCGGAAACTTGATATAAATGAAGAAGAGTATTTTGAAATTATTCGGAAAAAAACTGCTTCCCTCATTGCAGCCTGCACTGCCTGTGGTGCCAAATCGGTAAAAGCTGACAATGAAACTCTTGAAAAAATGAAATTATTCGGAGAGCTCGTAGGTATTGCTTTTCAGATTCGGGATGACTTATTTGATTACCAGAAAAACGGTTTGGTGGGAAAACCCAGAGGAAATGACATAAAGGAAAAAAAGTTGACCCTGCCCATTATTCATGCTCTGGATAAAAGCAGTAAGTCGGAGAAAAGAAAGATTCTCAGAATGATTTCCCGGCAAAGCAAGAATTCAAAAAATTTAGATGAAATCATTCAATTTGTAAGAGATCAGGGTGGCCTTGAGTATTCCACTTTGAAGATGAATGAATATAGAGACAAAGCTCTGGTGATCTTAACAGAGTTTCCAGATTCTGAAGCCAAAACATCTCTTATTGCTCTTGTTAATTATTCTATTGACAGGCAGAAATAAATTTACATTAACATGAATTTCTTTTTTTAGATTTCTCACTGTGTTCGAAATGACATGTAAAGGATGGTCACTAAAAACAATCTGTCATTTCGAGGAACTTCGTGACGAGAAATCTAAATTACTTCCTACGCAAATTCTGTCATAAGTTTTCTAGCTACGCTCGAAATGACAAGTTCGAGTTGGGATGATAATATAATCAGTTTTTGAAACCTAAAATGATATAGATATACATGGTATGCATACGGGAGGCCTAAAAATATTTTACGTATACGAAGTTAACTGCCTGAAAAACAAGAGACATGTACTTATTAATTAGGTAATTAAGCCTAAAATTGTTTTGATTGGGAAATTTGTCAAATAGAAGAATTTTTGAAGTATTGAGCTAAAATACGAGCTTTCGCATCGCCGAGCTCAACTTTTAGTTCATCAAAGGATAATTTTTTCAGTCTTTCCACACTTTTATATTTCTTCAATAATTTGTCCATAGATTTCGGACCGATACCCTTGATCTTATCAAATTCAGAATTTAAAAAATCATTGGATCGTTTTTGACGATGGAAGGTAATACCAAATCGATGTGCCTCGTTTCGCATTTGCTGAATAATTTTCAGGCTCATAGAATTTTTATTCAAATACAAAGGAATTGGATCACCCGGTACGAAAATTTCTTCCAGCTTTTTCGCGATTCCAAAAACAGGAACCTGGCCCCTGAGATTTAATTCCTCAAGACTCTTAACGGCTGCATTCAATTGCCCCTTTCCTCCATCCACAATTATGGCCTGGGGTAAAGATTGGTTTTCATCCAACAATCTTCGATAGCGGCGATAAACTATTTCCTTCATTGAAGAAAAGTCATCAGCTCCTTCAACGGTTTTAATATTATAATGCCGATATTCTTTTTTACTTGGTCGGCCATTTTTAAAAACCACACAAGATGCAACCGGATATTTTCCCTGAATGTTTGAGTTATCGAAACATTCCATATGAATGGGTAAATGCTTCAATCGTAAATCAGTTTTTAGATCCTGCATAATTACGTTTTGGGCTGATTTTTCTTTGTATTGCAATTGCCTTTTGCCACTCTCCAACAAAAAATACTTTGCATTTCTTTCAGATAGGTCTAAGAGCTGTTTCTTCTCCCCTTTCCTGGGAACAACAAACCGAACACCGGGCAGGTTATACTCCAGTTTAATTGGTATTAGAGTTTCTTTGGCGTTGGAATCAAATTGTTCTCTCAATTCAATAATCGCATGCGAAAGCAGATCACTTTTCTTCTCGTCCAGCTTCTTCTTGATTTCAATAGAATGAGATTGTACAATAGCTCCATTGATAAGCCTTAAAAAGTTTACATAGGCTGATTTTTCACTATCAACTATAGAAAATACATCAATATTTGATATACGAGGACTTACTATCATTGATTTACTCTGATAGTTTTTAATCATCTCAATCTTTTCCTTTATATATTCAGCTTCTTCGTACTTATAATCAGACGAATACTCCAGCATTAATTTCTTTAAATGTCCCAGTACATTGTGAATGTTTCCACGGAGAATGCTTCGTACATTTTTTATTGAATCAAGATAATCCTCTTCATTTTGCTTTTTAACGCAGGGGCCTAAACACTTTCCAATATGGTATTCAAGACATAACTTATATTTACCAGCATTAATTTTTTCTTTACTCAAATTTAAACGGCATGTTCGTAATGTATACAATTGCCTGATCAGGTCCATCAGGGTTCGAACCATCACCATGGATGTATAAGGCCCAAAATATTCTGAACCATCTCTTAGCTTATTACGTGTATAAAAAACGCGCGGAAAGGGTTCCTTTTTAATACAAATCCAGGGAAAGGTTTTATCATCTTTAAGTAAAATGTTATACCTTGGTTTGTACTTTTTTATTAGATTATTTTCGAGGAGTAGAGCATCTGACTCAGATTCAACAACTATATAATTAATATCTCGTATTTTACTAACAAGGATTTTTGTTTTACCCGTATTGCTCTTAGAAAAATAAGATGTAACTCGTTTCTTAAGGTTTTTTGCCTTCCCAATATAAATCACCTCATTTTGAATGTCAGAGTATATATAAACACCTGGTTCAGAAGGAATTATATCAATTTGAGATTTAAGTTTGTCTTTGTATATTGCTGATACAGACACTATTAACTATTTATGATTGTTGTTAGAACGAGTACATTGGCTTGGATCAATCTAAAGAAACAAGGAGGTTTCTTTAAAATCAACTACATTAAATAATCCCTTATCCCCTATTTTAAGCTCGGGTATCACCAACAATGACATGAAGGCCAGGGTCATAAATGGTGATTTAATCTTACTACACAATTTTGCTGCTTTGCTATTGATTCTTTCATAGTCTTTAGCCACTTTTTGAGGATCTTCATCAGACATTAGGCCTGCAATTTTCAGTTGAATAGTATCCAAATTTACACCATCGTAAACAGCAATTCCACCCCTGCATTCAATCACCTTATTGAGGACTTTTGTAATGTCAGTATCATTGGTACCCATGGCGATAATATTATGACTATCGTGGGCAATGCTGCTGGCCAAAGCTCCTTTTTCTAATCCAAAACCGGTAATAAAACCGACAACCGGATTTGATTTTTGATAACGGTTTAGTACCACAACCTTTTGAATATCGTACGCTGGATCGGGAAAAACTTCATCATTGTGAATGTTTGCTTCCACAATTTCCTGGCCTGTTATAAGCTCTCCATCAAATGCTTTTATTACCCGAATTTTATCCCCTTTTGCAGATACTTTTAATTCATTCTTTTTCACAGGTTGAGCTACGAATTTATTGATTGTTTCTGTGTTTACATAATCGAATAACACCTTGGCATTATCAACTACCAGTTCACCATTAATGTAGACTTGTTTAATTCTAAAATCTTTTAGATTATCAATTACTATTAGATCAGCAGGATCGTTTTCCTGGAGTAATCCTATGTCTAAATTATAATGATTTTTAGGTGTAATAATGGCAGCTGTTAAAATATCAAAAAGATCCAAACCTTCATTTAACCCCTCAACTATTAATCTGTTTATATGCCCCTTCAGCAAGTCATCAGGATGTAAATCATCTGAACACAGCATTACTTTTCCAGGATATTCCGAGATCAGAGGATATAGTGCTTTAAAATTCCTGGCTGCACTCCCTTCTCGAATTTGAACCATCATTCCATGTTCAATCTTCTCCCTGGCCTCTTCAATTGTAAAACATTCGTGATCTGTAGTAATTCCAGCATGAATATATTTTTCCAGTGCTTCTCCTCTCAAACCCGGTGCATGCCCATCAATTGGTTTATTTAACTTTTTTGCAGAATCAATCTTTTGCATTACCTCTTTATCCTCCCCTATTACTCCGGGGAAATTCATCATCTCCGATAAATATTTAACCTCATCTCGATTGAGCAAATCTTTGATTTCGTTTGCCCCCAATACTGCACCTGACGTTTCGTATTGAGTTGCAGGCACACAGGATGGTGCTCCAAAATAAAACTTAAATGGAACTTTCTTTCCATCACGAATCATATATTCAACTCCCTCCATCCCCATTACATTAGCAATTTCATGCGGATCAGAAACACTGCCAATAGTGCCATGCTGAACAGCCAGGCTCGCAAAACCTCCTGGCGATAGCATTGAACTTTCGATATGAACATGAGCATCTATTAAACCTGGCAAAATAAATTGATTGGGAACATTATTTTTTATTTCTTCAATTTTATTTATTTTGCTATCCTTTATGTATATTTTTCCAGGAAATATCCTTTTATTTAGTACATCAACAATATTTCCAGAAATATTTTTTGCCATTTTCACGAAATTTGTGTTCCACGTGGAACATTATCTTTTAAGATATACCAGCAAAACAGAAATATCAGCAGGTGAAACACCATTTATCCGACTTGCCTGACCTAATGTTTTAGGCTTAATTCTATTTAGTTTTTGCGTGGCTTCAGTTGATAGTGAGAGAATTTTTGCGTAATCAATTTCAGATTTCAGTTTAATATTCTCCAATCTATTTATCTTATCGGCTAATAATTTTTCTCTATCAATATATCCTGAATATTTTACTAATATCTCTACAGACTCAAATATTTCTTTTTTCAAATCTCCATTTATAGAAATATACTTCTTTAGCTCATCTATACAATCTATCAACTTATCTATTGTGACCTGAGGCCTTTTCAATAATTCAACTGCTTTTACCGATTGCTTAATTGGACTCGTTCCCCATTTCTCCAACTCTAAATTTATGCTTTCTGGTTTTACAGAAAGTGATTGAATATACAAGACCATCTCGTCTCTTAACTTATACTTCCTTTTCATAAGTTCATATCGCTCTTTCCCGGCCAGGCCAATATTAAATGACTTCTCTGTAAGTCTTTTATCCGCATCATCCTGACGCAGTAAAATTCTATACTCAGCCCTGGAAGTAAACATTCTATATGGTTCATCGACTCCCTTATTTACCAGGTCATCTATTAAAACGCCGATATAGGCCTCATCTCTATTCAACACAAATTCTTCCTTATCATTAATCTTTAAATGAGCATTAATCCCTGCCATTAATCCCTGCGCACCAGCTTCTTCATATCCGGTTGTCCCGTTAACCTGACCAGCAAAATAGAGTCCTTCTACCAATTTGGTTTCCATGGTATGATAAATTTGAGTAGGATCAAAATAATCATACTCTATAGCATATCCTGGTCTAAAGATTCTAACGTTTTCAAATCCTACAATTTTTTGCATAGCTTCCAGCTGAACCTTCAAAGGAAGAGAAGATGAAAAGCCATTCAGGTAATACTCTATGGTATCAATTCCCTCTGGTTCAAGGAAAAGTTGATGTGCATCCTTACTAGCAAAAGTCACAATTTTATCTTCAATGCTAGGGCAATACCTTGGTCCAACACCTGAAATTGATCCATTGAATAGTGGAGATTCTGGTATTCCAGTTTCAAGCACAGAATGAACTTCCTTATCAGTATGCGCAATATAGCAGCTGAGTTGTTCTTTAATCTTAGTATTGTAGTTTAAATATGAAAAATACCCTCCACCATCATCACCCTTCTGCTCTATCAATTTTGAAAAGTCAATAGTCCTACCATCTATTCGAGCAGGCGTTCCGGTTTTCATACGACCCATGGTAAATCCAATGTCCTGTAACTTATTAGAGATTCCTTTTGAAGGAGGATCAGCAGCTCTTCCACCTTGTACCTTGGTCTTGCCAACATGAATCAAACCATTCATAAAGGTCCCACTGGTAAGTATTACTGTCTTGCCATAAATCAGTCCACCAAGTTTTGTTCTAACGCCAACAACCTTGTTATCAACAACTTCAACCTCTTCAACTAAATCCTGCCAGAACTCCAGACTCGGAATGGCTTCCAACCTCTTTCTCCATGATAGTGAAAACAGGACCCTATCACACTGAGCCCTTGGACTCCACATTGCAGGTCCTTTTGACCGATTCAGCATCCTAAACTGTATCATACTCTCATCACTAACCAATCCGGAATAGCCTCCCATTGCATCTATTTCCCTGACTATTTGACCTTTAGCTATTCCACCCATAGCCGGATTACATGACATCTGAGCAATCTTGTTCATATCCATTGTGATCAGCAAAACCCTAGATCCAAGGTTCGCTGCGGCCGCTGCCGCTTCACTCCCTGCATGTCCAGCACCTACCACTATAACATCGTATTCCTGCATTCTCTTTTTGATTTAAGAATGCAAATATACAATAATGATATTAAACAGCTGTTACAGAAACACCTATAACTCAATTTATCAGAATGTTAATTGATTTACAGAAAAGCTAGATACTGGTTTTCTTTCGATCGAATTTCTTCTTTTTGATCCCTGGTCTCATCCTTATAACCAAGAAGATGTAATAAGCCATGAACCATTACCCGATTTAACTCTAAAATAACAGGAATACTAAAATTTTGAGCATTTTCCACAATTCTCTCATAGCTCATATAAACATCACCTGAAATAAGAGCTTTTACATTGTAATTAAAGGTAATTACATCTGTATAATAATCGTGTTTTAGAAATTTTTGATTGATCCTCAACAATTCTTCATCAGAAACCACAATGAAATTAAGGTCACCGACTAAGCTTTCTTCTGACAGGATAACTTCTCTAAGCCAATCCTTAATTATTTTCTTCTTTTCAAATGAAAAATTGGGTACTTCAGAATGTAAAAATATAGCCACTTTAAGCTATCTGGAAAGTTAATTCAACTTTAGCTCCATTCTTAGTAAATTTAACATCATCGGAAAGATGACTCATAAGAAACACTCCCCTACCATCGATATTTTCTATATTTTCAGGGGCTGTAGGATCAGGTATTTTTTCATAATCAAACCCAGGGCCTTCATCTTCAACCACAATCATAAGCTTATTTGGAGTACATGTAACCTCCACTTTCACAAATTTATCCGGATTTGATTTATTTCCATGTATAATAGAGTTATTAACAGCTTCGACACAAGCAACTAATACTTTTCCATACATATCAGACTCAAACTCATGCTGTTCAGATACTTCGTCAATCAATTTCTCGATTTTTCTTAAGTTCTCAGGTTGTGACGAAATTTGTAATTTTCTTTCCATTTTTTAACTCTTTAACCTAATTCGTTTCTGAATTTAAATATATATACTAACTATTTTAAATAAGGTTACACTTCAAATTTACAAATATAAATTTATTTACTCAACCAATTCTCCGGATCTAATTTTTCCATTTCTTTCCAGATCATAAAATTCAAAGTAGTATCATTCCCTTCGTTCGCATTTGTATATATAGTACCCAACTCTTGCTTAATTGAAATATACTCTCCTGTTTCTACTTTTACATCTACAAGGTTCTTGTATACTGATAAATAATTACCATGTCTGACAATGACCGTTTGATTGGCACCAGGTATAGCAAAAATCTTCATTACCTCCCCATCAAATACCGCTCTGGCCTTTGTTCCCTTAAGGGTTGTAATACTTATTCCATCACTACGAACCTGAACATTCTTTAAAACCGGATGCGCATGTACACCAAAGCTTTCTGTTACAATTCCACTTTGCGTCGGCCACGGAAGTTTCCCTCTATTCTTTTCAAAATTCTCTGAAACAATATTTTGCTCCGGTGTCAATTTATTTGGACCGGTTTTCGGTTTCATTTCTTTGGCGATCAGGCTTTTAATCTCATTATCCAATTTCTTGGCCTGCCTCCTGTGTTTTGCAAGTTCTTTCTTAATATCTCTTTCTCTTTTTTGAAGTCTGGCCACCTGATTTTGTTGTTTGTTAATGGCAACACTTAAATCAGACTTCGCAATATCATATTGATCCAATAAATCATTTTTTTCCTGCCTGTGAAAAAGAAGTTCATTCGTTTTTTTCTCTAGCAGATCCTGTAATCTATCAATCAAGTATACCTGTTTTTTGCGGTACTCTGCATATTGCTTCAAATATTTTATTCTTTTATATGCCTGGTTAATATCTTTTGAGGCAAAAACATATGTCAACTCAAAATAAGGTGATTTTTGCTTATAAGCCTCTTGAATCAATTGGGCGTAATCAGACTTAATCCGTACAATATCAGATTCCATAGATTCAATAACATACTGATTATCATCAATTTTGACTGTAATATCAGTAATCTCTTCATTCAAATTATTCATTAATCCCTTAAGGTTTCGAATTTGTCGATTAATAATATTAATTCTGTTAATCGATAATTTCTTTCCTTTAGATACCTCATTCAGAATATTCGTAGTTTTTTGAATTTCCGTATTAGCTTCAGTCCTCCTTTTCTCAAGTTCAGAGAGGCTTTGCCCTAACATAGCTTCTGGTAACGAGAAAAAAACAAAACAAACAAGAATGATACGTACTAAACTACTAAATATCATCAGCAGAATAAACTCTTTTATATTTCGAACTAATTTTAACTCTGGTAGGAAAATAAGTATTCAAATCAATTTTATCTAACTCTATTTTTAAGTGCGTAGATGATTTTCTGTATTTACTTTCCATTTCAATAAGACCAGGTAAGAAAACAGACTCTAAATTTTTATACAGGAGATAATAAATAGTAATGTCCTCATTCCACTCAGAATAACTTAATGCACCCCGACTAACTAAGCCCGTTCCCTTATCAAAACAAGTTTCCCGGTGAATGAACTGATTACTGAACTTAAAGATATCAAGATCGGCCTCTTCATTTATATAGCACAATTGATTTTGTTCATCATTGGATTTATATTTTGGATTTGTAAAATTGACTGAAAAGAGTCCTTCAGAATTTATCAATAATATGTCCTGGATTAAGGAAAAACTCCATAATTGAATTCTTCCTTTTGGTAGATTTTCTATTTTATCCGTATAATATCTTGCTTTTAACCTATTCTGAATTAACACTGAATCAGGCGAAATAATTACGCGCAAGCCTTCAATACCAACATTTGATGATATACTAACTATAATCAGGCTATCTTTTACCAAACGAATATTGGCTTTAAATTTAGTTTCTTTGCCATTTAAAGTATAAACCCCTGATATTTTCTTAAACCAAACCCTTTCTATTGAATTATAATTCTCCTGATTCCCAAGCTCTATATTGGCGGCTATTGAAGGCTTTGTATATTTTTCTGTAGTAATTTTTTTTGCCTTACATCCATTTAGGATTGCAATAAAAACCACAATGCAAACCAGGTTAAAAACAATTCCTGAATAATCTCTTTTAATGCTTTTCACTTCGTTTTATTTTTTTCTCTAGTTCCTTTGTGTCACCAAGGTACTTCAATGCCTCCCGATAATACATAAGGGCCTCTTCACTCTTACCCAATAAAATCAAAACATCACCATAATGCTGCAATATTTCTCCGCTTGGTGCTTCATCATTTTCTACTGCTTTTTTCAAATACTTTGAAGCTTCCTGGTTTTTGCCCAATTTATGCAATATCCATCCGTAAGTATCAAGATAGGTGGCATTCAAGGGTTCAGCCTTTACAGTTACGGAGCTCATTTTTAAGGCTTTTTTCAAATCAGAATCCCGCAAGGATAAATAATAGCTATAATTGTTCAATACCGGCAAATTATCAGGATCCAAATTCAATGCATCATCAAATGCTTTATCGGATAATTCATTTTCATTAAGGTTACGGTAGGTTTCCCCCAACATAGAATAATACTGAATTAGCAATGCCTTATTATCTCTGGCAAACTCAAGACCTTTAAGTAAAACTTTTTTTGCCTCCTCATATTTATTTAGTTCAGTACAAGCAACCCCATTAAAGAAGTAAAGAATAGGAGCTGTACGAAATAAGGTTAAGGCT
This sequence comes from Bacteroidales bacterium, assembly GCA_033791445.1. Taxonomy (GTDB): domain Bacteria; phylum Bacteroidota; class Bacteroidia; order Bacteroidales; family VadinHA17; genus JANTGF01. The sequence continues at coordinate 10,461 of JASJGS010000137.1, forward strand.
TCTTTGCTTATATCATATAAATCCTGTGAATTTCTAAGAATATTTTCCACGAATAAAAGTTGCTCCCAGATTACATAATTTGTCTTATCCTTTTTAAGGTAGTTTTTCAATTCCTCAGAGGCCTTTTGATAATTTTCAATCTTTACGTAATAATCTGCAATAAGAGCATTAATGCGTATTTCCTCAGGATTCAATTTACGTAATGTCTCAAGGCGGACTAATAATTCATCGGTATTTTTAGAAATCTCTTCCGGGTTGGTTAAAAACGAAAACATCAATTGAATTTTCGTATCCACATTGATTGTATTCCTGGAAATAATGCTATCCATTAAGCCAAACACCTGATCATATTCACCGTTATTCCTGTAAAAACCAATTTTTGAAAGTAAAACTTGATCATTTTCTTTATCGAGTTTATTTACTTCCCCGTATTCTTTTAAAGCCTCTTCATTTTTCCCCTGCTTATAATATAATTCCGCCAATAAAATATAATACCTTGGTTCTTCTGGGAAGGCAGTCACCAGCCGTCTGTATTCATCTTCAGCCTCATCATATTTTCCATCAGCTTCATAAATTTCAGATTTTAAAACAGAAATATTAGGCTGAAATCCATACTGGGCTTCCAATTCATCAAATACATTCAGGGCCTTTTTATTGTAGCCATTTTCTTTATATATATTTCCCAGATTAAAATACAAGTCTGTTTTCTCAGGATGCTTTGATAAAATATCCTCATAGATTACAATAGAGCTATCATTCATATTTACAGCACGGTACAAATTTGCAAGATGAAGCTTGTACCACAGATTTTCAGGGTCCGTATTCGTGGCCATGATAGCATACTTCAGACCTATTTTATATTCCCCAGCTAGTGAATACAGATTACTCAACTCAAACATTGCCGCATCACTTGCAGGGTTTATTTTTAGGCACTGATCATAGTAAGAAACAGATTTTTGAATATTGCCCAATAACTTCTGCTTAATGGCTTCACTAAATAAATAAGTATAATTCTGAAAATCTTTGTCGTTCAAAACCTTGGGAGGTGATGCTGTGGTTTCTGGTATAAGCTTTTTACTACATGAACTAATACTTATGAATATAATCATCATAAGTATTGGAACACTGCTATTAAAATATTTTTGAAATTTCATTTTAAACTCTATCAACATTGTATAAATATTTATCCTCTCTAACCTATTCTAACACTATTTAACGAGGCATCTCTTAATCAAGTATATGTATAATCAAATATTCTCCTACTCCGCCATTAGCTTCCTTATATCCCTTCCAATAAAGGCAATTTCAATACACAATAGTAATGCAATATGAAAAGTCATTAAAATAAGAGGTATCAAAAGTAATTTTATGCCCTACTCCTCTCCAGTATGTCCAAGGCCTCCAGCACCTCTTTCGCTTTCTTCCAGCTTAATAACTTCTTTCCATGACACCTTCTCGTGTTTCGCAATCACCATTTTGTAAACTCTTTCACCATCCTCAACCAGTAAATCATCATTTGAAAGATTCACTAATATTTCTTTATCCCTCCACGATAATCTGCATCAATTGTTCCTGGTGAATTTAAAACTTTAATCCTCTTTTTGATGGATAATCTATTCCGGCTGAATGATCTGTATATTAAGCAGGCAAATTATGCTTTGAGTGATTCACAATTTTAATTTTAATTTCTTATAAATTATCGACTTCAATAAAGCCATGCTTTAGCTCTTTGAAATAAATAAAACCAACAAATATAAGTATCAGAACATTATTAATGATAAGGTGTAATAGATTACTTTTAATTGGAAGTATTGAACAAACTAAAAATATGGCCAGAGTAATTATAAAATAATATCCGATTTTTAAAATATTATAGGGTACTGGATAATGTTTTTTGCCTAAAAAATAGGACATCACTATCATCAATAAATATGCTGCAAAATGACCCCATGCAGAAGCCATGTATCCATATACCGGTACATATTTTATATTAATAAACAAGGTTACCACTGTGCCGGCCAGTGTAATAAAAACAGCATATTTGGTTAAATCATTCAGTTTATACCAAACAGAAAGATTTACAAAGATTCCAAAAAATACAAAGGCCATTAAAATGATAGGAACAACATTTAGCGCATTCCAGTAATCTGGTGGTATTAAATATTTGAAAATTTCGAGATTCAGAGAAAGAACAAGAAAAATCACCAGGCAAAATAAAACAAAATAATTCATGACTTGTGCATATAATTTTGTAGCATTTTTATCCTTTGATTTAGAAAAGAAAAATGGTTCGGCTGCATAACGAAACATCTGGATAAATAATGCCATAAGTACTGCAATTTTATAATTTGCACCATAAATTGCCAATTCCTTCAAAGCTATTGTCTTATCAGGTATTAAAAATTTCATCGCAGCTTTATCAAAATTATCATTTAAAACACCTGCCAGACCAGCTATTAATAGGGGCAAGGCATAAGCAAGTAATTTCTTCAATATAGTAAAGTCGGCCTTAAAACGTAAAGTAATAATATTCGGTAGCAATAATATTAAGCTAACAAGACTTCCACACAGATTTGCAATAAACACATACCCTACCCTAATTTCGGGAGAATATATTGTATTCAATATACTATCTGGATTTTTCTCTATCTGTTGGGGAATCCAATATAAAAACCCAAAAGCAATTATAACTATAACCAATACATTAATCAATTTTATAAATGCAAATCTAAATGCCTTATTTTCAATGCGCAAACGCGCAAAGGGAATAGCGGTAAATGCATCAATAGCCACAATTATAGAAAACATTATAATATATTCTTTATGGCCTGAATACTCAAGAATATTCGCAATCCCCTGATTGTTGAATAATACAATGACAAGAAATAAAATAGAGCTTGTTAAAAGAGACAATAAGGCTGTATTGTATACTTTCTTCTTATCCAATTCTTTCGAGGTCGAAAATCTAAAAAATGCAGTTTCCATCCCATAGGTTAACAGAATCAATAGTATGGCCATATAGGCATAGATCTCTGTGACTACTCCATATTCACCAGTTTCTACCGGAAATATCCTGGTATAAAAAGGAGTTAGAAGGGCATAGTTTAAAACCCTGGGTACAATGGTACCCATGCCATATACTAGAGTTTGTCCTGCTAATTGCTTAATTGAATTCAATCAGATAGATATGAGATGTTTTGATGTGCAAAATTAATATTTACTCTCGGTATCAATGTGAATGGTAGCTAAAATATTCATTTGCTTCTTGATTTCTTCAAATAGTCTTCGTGTAATTTGTGAGGCTTCGCTCAATTCCATTTGTTTCGGGAGGACAATATGAAAAGTCATTTCGTTGTGGAATCCGTAATTATGAATATGGAAATGATGTACTCGTAAATCACCAGGATATAAATTTGCTGTTATTTCCTTTATCTTATTAATCGTTTCTATTTCAGGCTTCACGCCCAATAAGGTATTGATCGTATTTTTAAGTATGACCCAGGCAGAATAGAAAATAATAACTGATACTAAAATTCCCAGTGCAGCATCTATCCACCAGGCATATTTTTCAAGGAAAATTCCTATCAAAATAAGTGCTGAAGAAATTGCATCAGACCTATGATGCCATCCATCTGCTTTAATACTTTCAGCATTTATTCTTCGTGCTACCCAAAAAGCATACTGTGCCATGGCCTCTTTTAAAAGCATTGAAATTATGGTAACCACAATTGCTATAAGCCCAAAATTTGCTTCTTCCCTGTTCTGAAGTTTTTCAATAGAAACAGAAACGAAATGTATCCCTATTAAAATCAGCAATATTCCAATGATGATTGAAGAAATAAACTCTGCTCTTCCATGCCCAAAAGGGTGTTCTTTATCAGGGGGCTTGGAGGCAATTTTCATTCCCACGATTACAATGAACGATGAAACGGTATCTGTTAAAGTGTGCCACGCATCAGCAATTAGGGCTACCGATCCAGAAACCATCCCGGCCCAAAGTTTTAATCCAAATAAAATAAGATTACCTATCCCGGTCACCAACCCCTCAAGCATACCCATCCTGTATAGCGTGTTCTTTGAATTTTGTGGCGAATTAATCATAATACGGTCTGAATAATTTTACAAAAATAGTCATTTTCTAAATTTTATAATGATCAAAAACCGTAAACAATAATTACTTGATAATCTATGTTATATATTTTTTAAATAAGATTACTTTTGCTCATTATATGGAGAATTTTAGTTCCTGGGACAATTTAACAGCATTTTTAGAAAAGAATTTTGGTATTGAACAAAATTTCACTTCTGTTTTGTTTCTTATTGGAATTCAGGAATCTGGTAAAGGCTTTAAGTCTTATGATCAGCAGGAAAAAACTGAAATTATTAAATTAGCACAAATTAAATTATTGGCCCGTGAAAATTTTTATATACCTGTAAAAGAAAGGGATACGGGAGAATCGATTTGGATTGAAAATCCTAATATGCCAATTCCCACAGAATCAATTCTGGAGAAATTGCTAAAATCTTTAATACTTGACTATTTTAACAAACAACAATTTTCTAATTAATTTATTACTACAATGACTAAGAATAGCAGTTTAATCATTTTGTTATCAGCCTTTATTCTTTTAAGTTTTTTTGCATGTAGCAGCAGTAAAAAAGTAGATAACAAAGAACAGCTTGTTTTAATTGAAACAAACATGGGGAATATAAAGGTTAAATTATATAACCAGACTCCTCTACACAGGGATAATTTTATAAAACTGGTAGATGAAAGATTTTATAATGGTGTATTATTTCATAGGGTAATCGATAATTTTATGATTCAAGCCGGTGATCCTGATTCACGCAGCACAAAAGGTGGGGAGCAGCTTGGCAGCGGAGACGTTGATTATACTATTATAGCAGAAATTCAACCAGAATTTTTTCATAAAAAGGGTGCACTTGCAGCTGCCCGACAGGGTGATCAAGTAAATCCTGAGAAAAAATCATCTGGTGCCCAATTTTATATTGTGGAAGGTCAAACCCTTACTGACGAAGATTTTGATCAGATTGAAAACAGGATTAATAGCATGTCAAAAAAAGGCACATTTTTTAAATTTGTGGAAGAAGAAAAAGATAGGGCCATGGAAAATGATAGTGTTTTTGATTATTCCAAAATACAACAGGAAGCAGCTCTAAAAACTGAAGAAGTCTTTGCAAATACAGAGCCATACAAAATTTCAGAGGAGCATAGGGAGGTATATAAAACCATAGGAGGCACCCCTCACCTTGATCAGAATTATACTGTTTTTGGCGAAGTAGTAGAGGGCTTGGATGTAGTAGAAAAAATTGCTGAAGTTAAAACAGATCAAGGTGACAGGCCTGTTGAAAATGTTATAGTTATTTCAATGAAAACAGTAAGAAAATAATATTTATTCCTGTCTAAATTTTCTTTTATGATTGAAAAAATTGATGATATAATAAATGATGTTCAAAATTATGTTGCTGAATCACAGGAAGATATAGAAATGTTTAGAATTAAATATCTTTCAAAAAAAGGTATTATTACCAATCTTTTCCAGGACTTCAAAAATATTGAGGCCTCTAAAAGAAAAGAATTTGGCCAAAAAATTAATACATTAAAAAGTACAGTCCAGGAACGAATTTCAGAATTCAAAACCAAACTTGATAAAACTGCCGATCATACTTCATCTAATATTGATCTGAGTCTACCCGGTGATGTGCATAAGTTAGGTTCCAGACATCCTATTTCAATTGTTAGAAATGAAATCATAGGCATTTTTTCTCATCTTGGTTTTACTGTTTCAGAGGGCCCTGAAATAGAAGATGATGACCACGTGTTTTCCAAGCTTAATTTTCCCCCTGATCATCCAGCCAGGGATATGCAGGATACTTTCTTTATCCACAAAAATACTGATCCTATTAATCGCAAGAACGATATATTATTGAGAACTCATACTTCCTCTGTACAGGTACGTGTGATGGAAAATAATGATCCACCAATCAGAACCATTTCTCCAGGCAGGGTATTTCGAAATGAAGTAATATCAGCCAGGGCTCATTGCATTTTCCACCAGATAGAAGGATTATATATCGATACTGATGTATCCTTTGCTGATCTTAAACAGACTTTATTGTATTTTTCCAAGGAGATGTTTGGAAAGAATATTAAAATACGCTTACGACCATCATATTTCCCATTTACTGAACCATCTGCAGAGATGGATGTAAGCTGTAAAATATGCAATGGGAAGGGTTGTAATGTTTGTAAATATACCGGCTGGTTAGAAGTCTTGGGTTGCGGAATGGTAGATCCGAATGTTCTGGAAAGCAGTCATATAGATTCTCAAAAATATACCGGTTTCGCTTTTGGAATGGGAGTTGAACGAATTGCTATGTTAAAATACCAGGTTAATGATTTGAGATTATATTTTGAAAATGATATTCGCTTCCTGGAACAATTTACTTCTGCTTTTTGAATATCATTTTCAATTATTAAAGCTCCTTTCTTAGCTATTATAGTTCCTCAAATACTTTAATCTCATGTGTTAGCTCAAAAGCATCTCGGTAATTAAAAGAGACTCCACAGTATCTTTCCTGAGATAAATTTACAGCCTTTTCTAATTTGCTCATAGGTAAATCTTTGCCTGTAAACTCATAGATAATATGCATTTTAGTAAAATGCTTTGGATGCTCTTCTGTTAAATCTCCTTCAACACGCACATTAAACTTTTTAAAATCAACTTTCATTTTTTTCAGAATTGAAACAACATCCATGCCCGTACATCCCGCAAGAGAAACAAGCATTAAGGGTTTGGGTTGAGGGCCCCTGTTTTTGCCACCTACATTTTCTGTAGCATCCAGGGTTAATTTAAAGCCTCTAACATCCGCTTCAAAACCCATATTATCAAGCCAATTTACATTAACAACTTCTTTCATTTTATGCCTCTTTAATATTCAATTTTTTCGCAAATATACTTTTAAATTGTATATTGCGAAAATTATACGCTTATATACGGATTAACATTTACACGTCTATAATTCTTTAATGAAAAGAAAGAAAAATACACCTTCATTGGAAGAGTCCTCTCTTCAGATGCATCCCATTTTTCTTCATTTATCACAGGAAGAAATGGAACTCATTAATTATGAGAAAGAATGCAATTATTTCAAAAGAGGAGAAATATTGTATCATGAAGGAAGACGTATGACGGGTTTTTATTGTGTAAATAAAGGTATAGTTAAAATTTACAAAACAGGTATTGATGGTAAAGAACAAATTATTGCTTTTGCTCAAAAAGGTGATATTTTGGGTTATCGTTCCATACTCAGCAACGAAAATGCATGTACAACATCAAAGGTAATTGAAGATGCTGTATTGTGTTTTATTCCTGCTCACCTACTTTTAGATCTGATCAAGAACAATTCAGAATTTTCATTTGGTGTTATGAAACTTACCTGCCATGAATTGGGTGAAGCCAATTCATACATTACTGATCTGGCCCAAAAAACAGTAAGAGAAAGGTTGGCCGAAATACTTGTGCTTCTAAAAGATAAATTTGATTTGGCCAGTGATGGAACTCTTCAAATTTCTCTTACCCGGGAAGAACTTGCCAATATTGTGGGTACTGCTACCGAATCAGTAATTCGTTTATTATCAGAATTTAAGGCAGATGACTTGATAGATTTAAACGGTAGGAAAATAAAAATCCTTGATATTCAAGGATTAACCAAATTAGGAAATTTGTAGATTTCCTGTCTCAAAAAAATATACTCTCCGATATTTATTTAATCCAGGATATTATTTAGTATAACATAAATAAGAAATCCTCCAAAAATCATACCTCCACTGACCATTAAAAGGGTATTGCTATCCAATTTTGCAAGCTCAGCATAAGTTAGGATTACAATTCCAAAAAATATAACAAATAAACCGGACCTTCTTATCCATTCTTTCATAATAGAATGTTCTTTATATTAGTAAAACTCCTAAAATTAGTTTCAAATATACATAAAATTTCAGATCATTTTTTTATGTATTTCAGAATAATAGATTATCATTTGCAAAAAAGTCCTTGCCCAAATGTTTAAAAGCTAATTCTGTGGCTTCTCTTCCCCTGGGTGTTCTTTTTATATACCCCTCTTTAATAAGAAAAGGCTCATAAACCTCCTCAATTGTTCCTCCTTCTTCTCCTACAGCAGTAGCTATAGTTGAAATTCCTACTGGACCTCCATTAAATTTATTGATTATTGTACTTAAAATTTTGTTATCCATTTCATCAAGGCCATGCTGATCTATATTCAGGGCCCTCAACGAATAAGTAGTGATATCAAAATCTATTTTTCCATTTCCTTTAACCTGTGCAAAATCTCGAACTCTTCGCAGAAGGGCATTTGCAATTCTTGGGGTTCCCCGGCTACGTGAAGCAATTTCTTTCGAGGCTTTCCCATTAATTTCCACCATTAAAATCTGAGATGATCTTTCAATAATTGTTTTTAAAACAGTAGAATCATAATATTCAAGATGCAGCGTAATGCCAAATCGAGCTCGTAGAGGACTTGTTAGTAATCCTGATCGAGTAGTGGCACCAATTAATGTAAAAGGATTTAGGTTTAATTGAACACTCCGTGCACTGGGACCCTTATCTATCATGATATCAATTCTGAAATCCTCCATAGCAGAATAGAGATATTCTTCGACTACCGGACTTAATCTATGAATTTCATCAATGAAAAGTATATCATTTGCTTCAAGGCTGGTAAGTAAGCCCGCTAAATCACCAGGTTTATCTAAAACCGGACCCGAACTCACCTTTATGCCTACATTTAGTTCATTTGCAATAATGTTTGCCAGAGTAGTTTTTCCCAAACCTGGTGGGCCATGTAGCAAAGTATGATCTAGGGCTTCATTTCGCTGGGTAGCGGCCTGTACAAAAACTTTTAAATTTTCAACAACTTTTAATTGACCCTTAAAATCAATAAAATTTAGGGGTCGTAATTTTACTTCATAATCTTTTTCCTGATCTGATAAATCATCAATTCTTATATCAAAATTATTTTCCATCCAGCCCTTGTATTCTTTTTATCTCCTCATTTAAATTCACTTTAACACCATTGATACTTTTTTCAATATCGTCTTTATAAACAATATTTAGTACCACATTACCTTCTTCATCGTATTTTTTCCAACTTTTTTGTTTTATACCCATCTTATAAAATCTATCTTCTTTCAGGGCTTTATTGTTGAAATAATATTTATGTTTTTTATCGGGGTAATCTTGTACAAAATTACCTGAAAACTTTAAAGTATTGTCAAGATAATAATATTTCCAAATGCCATCCTTTAAACCAGCAATGTAATTCCCCTCTTCAATTTGATCTCCAATACTGTAATACCATGCTCCATCTTTTTCACCGTTAATATAATTTCCTTTTGCTACAACATCGCCCAATTCAGAATATTGAACTGATTCACCATCTTCATTGCCAATAAAATACTCTTCTTCACGTAGTATCATCCCATTGGGATAATACCAGGTCCAAATACCATGAATCTTATCATTTCTAAATGTTCCGGTTTGTTCAACTTTCCCGTCTTTTCTATAAAAATTCCAGGTTCCTGTTCGCATATTCTCTTCATATTTCCCTTCATCTCTCAACTCCCCTGTAGAATAAAAATCCTTCCAGTTTCCCTTTTTCTCACCACTGTCATTTATGATTCCGGTTGATATAACATTTCCGCTATTATCGTAAATTTTGGCACTTGAAACAGATCCATCCGAAGCATAGGAACGGTGTATTCCAACCGGTATATTATCTTTAAATGGTCCACTTCCTATTATTCTTCCATCTTCATCAAACACATTTCGGATATCAATGCTTTCGGATTCATTGGGTGCATCATTTACAACCTTACCATCGTCATAACGAATGGCAAAGCGTAAATTACCATTTTCTTCATATTCTTTGTAATATCCATTTAATTGATCATCTACGTATACCCGCTCAAAGTGAATTTTACCATTTGGATAAAACTCTTTCCATACTCCTTGCTTTAAATTCCCTTTGTCTGTCCGGTTAACTCTTTCCCGGCTTGTTAAGTAATTATTTCTATATTCCAAAATAGTAATAATATCCCCTGTTTTTGAGTATTCAAAAGCCAATCCTTGCTTTTTACCCTCAACATAATTTGTAGTTGTCTTTATACTATTATCATAATAATATGAATATGCTGTTCCTTCTTTCTTATCGTTTACATAAAGCTCTTTGCTAATTATAAATCCATCTTGATTGTTCTTAGAATCATAACTGTATTTATAGTAATATCCACTTTTATTACCCATCTGATAATCAATCTTTTCAATGGTATCACCTACCTGATTGTAAAATACCCAGACACTATCTAATAAATGATTTGATCTTTTCCCTTCAGATTTAACAACACCGGTAACATAAAAAGTTTTCCAAAATCCTTCTGGTTTTCCATTTTTCATCAAACCCTCACTTGAAACCTGACCGTTTGGGTAGAAAAATTTATTATAACCATTAGGATTTACATCCTGGCCGATAACATTCAATGAAATAAATAAGACGGATATAAAAAATAAAATTCTCATAGATTTATAGTCCTAGTTTTTCTGAAATTGCAAGCATTCTGTGAATAGGCTTTACAGCTTTCTTTATAATTTCTTTATCTAACTTAATTTCTGGTTGCTCATACTTTAATGTATTATAAATCTTTTTTAAAGATATCATTTTCATGAATTCACAATCATTACATGCACAGGTTGAATCTTTTGGAGGAGCAGGAATAAATAACTTATGAGGATTATTCTTTTTCATTTGATGAATGATTCCCGATTCTGTCGCAACAATATACACTTCTGAATCATCATTTATGGTAAACTTTAATAAAGAGGAGGTGGATCCAATATGGTCAGCAATGATTAATACAGGTTTTTCACACTCAGGATGAGCAATTATTTTTGACTTTGGATGCTCCTTCTTAATTTCCAAAATTCTTTCAACTGAAAACTCTTCATGCACGTGACAAGCACCATCCCAAATAAGCATTTCTCTTCCCGAAATACTTTTAATATAATTTCCTAGATTTTTATCTGGTCCGAAAATTATTTTTTCATCTTTAGGAAGGGAATTAACTATTTCCAATGCATTTGATGATGTACAAACAATATCGGTAAGTGATTTTATAGCTGCAGTAGTATTCACATATGAAATAACTGTATGATCTGGATTGTTTTTAATAAAATCTTCAAACTTGTCCGCAGGGCACGAGTCAGCTAAGGAACAACCGGCATTCAAATCTGGTAATAAAACCTTCTTTTGTGGCGATAGGATTTTAGCTGTTTCTGCCATAAAGTGAACTCCTGCAAATACGATAATATCAGCTTCCGTTTTTGCAGCCTCCTGTGATAAGGCCAGACTGTCGCCAACAAAATCAGCAATTTCCTGCACTTCCCCTTCCTGATAAAAATGAGCCAGTATGACCGCATTTTTTTCTTCCCTCATTTTACAAATTTCAGAAACTAAATCTAAATCAGGTTCTGGTACAATATCTATAAAACCGTTTTTCCTGATATTATTAACAATTTCTTCTTCCTTCATTAATATATTATAATAGTAATTTAAATAGTATATATGATAATGATATGCTGTTAAAACAGTTGATAAAATTACAGTTTTTTAGATAAGAATTTTTTCAAATGACAAGTAACATCTTATTCACACACTAATTTTACATAATAATACTGATTATTAGTATATACGAGATATAATTAACAACTTGTTAATACTATATTTTATTTTAATTGTTAAACTAAAAGATTAAAATGATTGTTAAATTAATGTTGATAGTTGTGCTATTTAAAATAATAATTTAATTGCTAGAATTATTATATTTTTTTATGTGATCTGTTTAATGTGGTATTTTGTTAAAAGTTATTGATTGGGTTTAACATTTAATTAACAATTTTATAAATCCCTCAAATTTTATTCCAAAATTATTTATTCTTCTATTATAAAACATAGTTATTCGTTCTGTTTTTAATATTTTTGATCATTCTTATAATTTTTGAAAATTTAAATTTTATTAATAATTAATGAATTTAACTAAAATTGGTATTGCCTGTGATCATGCAGGGTATTTATTAAAGACAGAGCTGGTAAAATATCTTATTAAAAAAGGATATTCCATCATAGATTTGGGTACAGATTCTGATCAGAGTATAGATTATCCTGAATTTGGACATTCATTGGCAAAACTGGTTGGGAATAAAGAATGTGATTTTGGTATAAGTATTTGTGGCAGTGGCAATGGTATAAATATGGTGGTTAACAGGCACAATAATATACGATCTGCACTATGTTGGAGTGAGGAAATATCAAAATTAGCCAGAGCACACAATGATGCTAATATATGTGCATTACCTGGTCGATTTATCAATTTTGAAACAGCAGTTTTAATAGTAGAAACCTTTATAAACACCAGATTTGATGGTGGTAGACATGAAAGAAGAATAAGAAAAATATAACTGACAACCTAAAATTGTTTTTATGATACTATCAAATACTTGTAAATATGGCCTTAGAGCGGTTATTTATTTAGCTATAAATGCAAAAGATGGAGAGAAAATAGGAATAAAAAAAATATCAGGAGATTTGGATATTCCCTCTCCGTTTCTTGGAAAAATACTTCAAACTCTGGCTAAAAAGAAAATACTAAATTCTACAAAAGGACCACATGGAGGATTTGGATTAGCCAGACCACCAGAAGACATTACCATGTTGGATGTGGTTCAAATTATTGATGGAGATGAAATATTTGATATTTGCGTGCTCAGTTTAAAATCATGTAAGTCAAATGAACATATCAATGCACCCTGTCCCTTGCATAAAAAGTTTCATCCGATACGAGAACAAATTTTCAATCTTTTTGAAAATGAAACAATTGCTGATTTGGCTAAAGACATAAGAACTAATAATAAAATCCAGATATAATAAATTTTCTAACCTTATCAATTTCAATATCTAAGTTATTTACATCCTGTTCAAATTAAAATCATGAAAAAACTTAAAAAAGTTTTTAAAGTTCTTCTATATATTTTATTGTCTTTTATCGGAATTATTCTTTTTATTTTCTTGTATATACATCTAAGTTTTGGAATTAAAAATTCCCGAGCTAAATCAATATTGGTAGAAAAACCAATTCTGGAAGAAAGTGGATTTGAATATCGAGATTTGAATAACAATGGAATGTTAGATATTTATGAAGATAAACGACAAGATATTGAGTCCAGGATTGATGATATTATGTCACAGATGAGTATTGAAGATAAGGTAGGCCTGATGTGGCATCCACCCATTGGAGTGGGTGATGAAGGAGAAATATTAGGGAAACCAAAGCCGACCTCTTTTAGTTTTAATTCAAGTTATGATCTTGTTTTGAAAAGAAAAATTAAACATTTTAATTTGTTTATGATTCCTTCACCAGAAAAGCTAGCTGAGTGGTATAATAATATTCAGAAACTTGCTGAACAAGATGTGTTAGGAATTCCCATAACCATTAGCTCAGACCCAAGGCATGGAATTAATAATTTTATTGGAAATGATATGTTGGCTGGCGAATTCTCGGAATGGCCTGAACCTATTGGTTTGGCAGCTACCAATGATTCAGCTCTTGTAGTTGAATTTGGGAGAATAGCAAATCAGGAACTCAGGGCTGTAGGAATACGAACCGCCCTTCATCCCATGGCTGACCTGGCAACAGAACCACGCTGGGGTAGAATTAATGGTACATTTGGGGAAGATGCAGATTTGTCAGCTAAAATGACTGCTGCCTATATTTATGGTTTTCAAGGGAATGAATTTGGTACTGAAAGTGTAGCATGCATGACAAAACATTGGTCAGGAGGAGGCCCACAAATGGATGGCTGGGATGCCCATTTTCGCTATGGAATGGATCAGGATTATCCTGGAAACAATTTCGAATATCACATTAAACCTTTTCTAGCTGCCTTTGAAGCCGGTACAGCCATGATTATGCCTTATTATGGAATTCCATTAGGGCAAACTAGCGAGGACGTTGGAATGAGCTTCAATAAAGAAATCATTACTGATTTGTTAAGAAATAAATATGATTATGATGGGATTGTATGTACTGACTGGATGATTCTTGGAGGAATTAAGTTATTTGGTTTTGAATTTATGGGAATGCCCTGGGGTGTAGATGATTTGTCAATAAAAGAAAGAGTTCAAAAAGTAGTAGATGCAGGTGTGGATCAATTTGGCGGAAATAGTAATACAAAAGAGTTGCTTGAATTAGTAAAGGAGAATAAAGTAAGTGAAAAAAGAATAGATCTATCTGTAAAAAGACTTTTACGAGCTAAATTTCAAATGGGATTATTTGACAATCCATATATTGATGTAAAAAATGCAATAAACATTGTGGGTAAAAAAGAATTTTTTGAAAAAGGAAAAATAGCGCAGCGAAAATCAATTGTGATGTTAAAAAATGATATGAATTCTGATAGCTCTTATGTTTTACCATTACATAAAAACAGGAAAATTTACGTTGAAAACATTGATACAGAAACTGCTAGTGAATTTGCTACTGTAGTTGATAATCTTAATGATGCAGATGTGGCAATCTTGAGATTGCAGACACCATGGGTTCCCAGGGAGGGTGCAAGTTTCTTTGAAAACTTCTTCCATCAGGGAGACCTGGACTTTAAAGAACCAGAGCTAAGCAGAATTTTAGAAATTGCAAGTGAAAAACCTACCATTATTTGTATATATCTTGATAGGGCAGCAGTAATTCCTGAAATTGCGGATGCAGCTGTGGGTTTGTTTGGAGAATTTGGTGCCAATGATGATGCCGTATTAGATATTGTATTTGGTAAACATAATCCCACAGCGAAACTTCCATTTGAACTTCCATCTTCCATTGGGGCTGTCAATGAACAATATGAGGATGTACCTTATGATTCAAAAAATCCACTTTTTCCATTTGGTTTTGGATTGTCATATTAATAGATTTTTTATAAATTAACTTAAACTAGGTTATAACACCATTCATATAGGAAGTGTTTACTGTCAAGAAAAGTCTAATTAATAAGGTTTAACTAAAGCATTATTTTATGGCTAAAACTGAAAAGCAAAAAGATGCCGTTTCCCGACGAGATTTTATAAAACTTGGCGGAGCTGTAGCAGCCGGTTTGCAGGTTGGTGCTGTTGCTGGTGCCGGACTTGCCGCAGGAAAAGACCCATCCACCTTTACTGGTTGGCAACACCTGGGGGATAATACACAATTTGTTGACCGTTCTAAACTTATTCTTGACGGACCGGCTTATGAAATAATAGGAGAGACCAGACGACCAGAGATGTGGGAATCTGCTTTTGGACGGCAGAGCTTGATGATGAGGGATATAATGCAATACCGTGCCATGCTGGAATCATTAGATACTGGAGAAGAACGACAGGAGGGCATGGGAGGCAAATCCACACAACCAGAAAAGCAAATTGCACCTGAAACTACCGGTGCAGTACGTCCTAACCAGGGAGCCATGAAATTTCCTCCTCCTGAAGGTTTTAAAGAACCCCTGTTATCCTATTACAAAAAGAATCCAGATCTGTATGAATTAGATAAGTACAGGATGGAAGAAATAATGCCAAAAAAAAGAAAGGATCAGGAAAAATATGGTGATTATTATGCTTTAATAAATGCCTGGTCGGGTTCCTGGCAAACACGAGAGCAGATTAATGAACCTCCAGAAGAGTCAGATTTTAAAATTGGTAGCC
This sequence comes from Bacteroidales bacterium, assembly GCA_033791445.1. GTDB lineage: Bacteria > Bacteroidota > Bacteroidia > Bacteroidales > VadinHA17 > JANTGF01. The sequence goes on from JASJGS010000137.1 coordinate 26,280, forward strand.
GACGTAAAATAGGGGAGCCCCTGCCCTTTAAAAGTCCGGCTCTGGCCTCCGAACTGATTAAGAAAGTAGCACATCATTTTGGAGCATCCATGGTTGGTATTACTACCATTGAAGCAGACTGGTGTTATGATTATGATCTTAGAGGTTCTGAAGACAGAGGATCATATGAAGTACCCAAGCATTGGAAATATGTGATTGCATTTGGTGTTCCACATCAATGGGATCAGGTCAATTCAAATCCAAATCAGGGAACCAGTTTCGATGCATATTCCAGAATATCCATTGCTGCACGTAGACTGGAGACCTTTATTAAATCACTAGGGTATCCTGCACGTCGACACTCACCTATGGATGGCTATGACCTTATTGCCGTGCCCTATCTTGTTAAATCAGGTCTGGGCCAACAGGGTAGGCATGGAATTGTAATAACACCCGAAACCGGATCAAACTTCAGGGTTGCCTTTGTTACGACAAATCTGAAAATGGAAATTGATCAGCCAATAGATTTTGGTGTGAAAGAATTTTGTGAACATTGCAAAATATGTGCTGAAATATGTCCCTCGGAGTCAATTAGCTTTGCAAAGAGTAATGAAGAAATGAATACACGAGGTTATAAGCACTGGGAAATAAATCAGACTTCATGTTATAATTTTTGGATGCAAAGTATGGGAGGAATGGGTTGTCGACTTTGCCTGATAGCTTGTCCATATAGTCGAAAGAACAACTGGGTACATGCTCTGGCAAGAAGGGCTGATGGTGCTGATCCTACAGGCATTGTTGAAAAGGGCCTAACTGCCATGCAAAAGAATTTATTTGATGCACCAAATGCTCAAGAATACTTACCTCCTCCAGATGGACGTTTTGCCAACTTCAGGGAAGCACCAAAATGGTTACAGGTAAAGGAATATCTCAACATTGATGCGTTGGACCCAACAATAGGAGAGTAGCACTATGATAAGCAATCTGGTAATTTTAGCATTTATAATTGGTGGCCTCACTGGTCCGGTAGTAATCGGAGCTATTGCATGGTCAAAAGACCTAAGACTTAATATGAACTGGTGGAAATGGTTACTCACTGCCCTCTGGTATGTATTGCTGCTTTTCTTTATCCTACTTGATTTCACCTTTATTGGGGAAGGTGAGGCAGGTGCAGGCTGGAAAGCTTTGGCATTTGAATCGGTCTTGATGCTACTACTCGGAACTGGACTTATAAGAATATTATTTATTGGAAGAGAAAAAGTGTAGCTTAATTTTTCTAATAAGTTTGCGCGAATTTTATCTATTCTGACAATAATGATGCTGAATCTTTATCGAGGTAAAGCCAAACAGCATTATGTTTCTTCAAAATCGAAGCTGGGACCTGAGGGGAAACATCTCCTCTTAGAGAATTTTTTACTGCTTCGGCTTTTCTTTCATCGGGAACACAACAAATAATGTTTTCAGATTTCATTATTTGTTTAATAGACATACTTATAGCCAATTCAGGAACATCTTCTAAACTTGGAAACCAGCCTTCTCCCATTTGCTGAAGCCGACATTTTTCATCGAGATTTACTACTATATATGCCTTTTCAGTATTAAAATCGGCTGGAGGATCATTAAAAGCAAGGTGTCCATTTTCACCAATACCAATAAATGCTACATCAATTGGGAATTTAGCAATTTTTGTGTCAAGACGATGACATTCAACCTGGGGGTCGATATCTCCATTTACATAATTAAATTCGTGCAGTGGAATTTTGTTGACAAATCGTTCTTTTAAATATTTACGAAACGAAGCCGGATGATTTTCTGAAAGTCCGATATATTCATCCAGATGAAAAGCTGAAACTTTTGACCAATCAATATCCTGTTTTACAAGGGAATCCAACATTTCAAACTGCGAGGCACCAGTAGCTACGATAATATTTGCATATCCATTGTCTCGAATAGCTTCACGAATTAAGCGAGCACCATTAATAGCAGCCTGTTTTCCCAGTTCAGTTTTTGAGTTCAAAATTTCTACTGTCATAATTACGTCTGTTTTTTATGTTTTATTCTTCTATTAAAAGAAATCAATTATAGCAAAATAACTGGTAACAAGACTAAATAGTATTACTCCAATCAAACCAATATTCATTTTAGTATTTGCAACATGGTCATTCATTAGAGATTTTCTATTTATCAGAATAAATATCGGTATAGCCACAGCAGGTAAAATCAAAGCCTGAAATGCCTGTGAAAATACCATTAAAAGGGGAGGGGTTGTATCAATGAATTGCATTCCAAAACCGAAAAGAATTCC
>JASJGS010000138.1:0-10578 GCA_033791445.1 Bacteroidales bacterium
TAATATTGTGGTGTATTTTCCATCTCAAGAAGTACTTTTCGGGGGATGCCTCATAAAAAGTATGGCATCAAAGGGGCTAGGAAATACAGCAGATGCAGAAATCTCTGAATGGATTCCCACTATACAAAAACTCAAAAAAGAATTTAAGGATATTGATATCGTAATTCCAGGGCATGGCCAGTATGGAAACAAAGAATTATTGGACCATACAATAGAATTAGTAAAAAATTATAGTCAACAATAGCCTTATAAAAAATAATTCTATTTCCCTTGTTTTAGGTTTTCTAATTTAAAAATCAAAAAAATGCGCAAAATAGGATATTTGGCAATTTTAGCTTGCCTGGTACTTCATTCCTGTAATCATCAAGATGAATTTTCCAATATTGAGAAATGGAAAGCAGAGATTGTTGATACTGAAAAAAGCTTTGCAGAACTAGCAAGAAAGGAAGGACTCCAGAAGGCCTTTCTAGCTTACGCAGCTGAGGACGGGGTTCTAAGCAGAGATAATAAGATTATTCAAGGCAAAGAAGCTATGAGCACCTGGTTTGAAGGCCAGTCCTTGGAAAATGTTCAACTGGAGTGGACACCCGATTTTGTTGATGTGGCAGTCTCTGGAGATTTAGGATACACCTATGGTAAATTTATTTTCTCGGCCTTGGGTGAAAATGGTGAGCCATTAAATTCAGAAGGCATATTTCACACTGTATGGAAAAGACAGGCCCATGGAGAATGGCGTTTTGTCTGGGATTAATACTGATTGTATAAATTCTAGAAGTCGGCTATGTCCACCACCTCAAATTTCCTTAATCTGGATCTATGGTAAAAACGCTGTAAGGGTAAAATAAGGCGAACTCGATAGTAATCCTCCAGGTTTAGTTCCATTTTCGACTTTGCTTTTACAGCCGTTTTCACAAGTTGGACATAAGCCCCCACAGAGTCCTCTGGTATTCCTACAGGAAAAGGGAAGCACAATCCGCCTTCAACATGAATAAACTTGAGACCTTCCATCCTGAGCCAATGATCGTTATCAAATATAATTTTAATATTTACCTGTTGCTGTGGCCTTTCCCAATCTTCCCAAAAACATTTTACACTTTTAACCTGGCAATCATCGATCATTATCCCCTGTGGGCCAACTAAAGCATCAAGAGTAGGCTTAATAATATTATCAACATCCGGTGAACTATCAGATTCATACCGGTACTTTTCAGGTACTATCCATTGGATCTCAAACTCTACATCTCCAGACAAAGCATATTGGATAGGAGCAACAATCTTTTGAATTTTCCTTTTAATTCTTTCCTTATGTGACCGGGAGGATTGAAAAGAAACGGGTTTACCGAAAACACTGAATTCCAACAAGCCATCTTTCGGTGGTTCCTGCTGATAATTTTTAATATGGCCCATTTTTTTTGATTTTTGATCAAAATTAACCTAAAATCTAAAACTCATAAGGAAAAACCAGAAATATTGAGACAGCCAATATAAATTATCAAATTGTTAGTTGTATATTAGAACCTCCTAAATTCTTCGAATTGATGCGAATTATTATTTTATCCCTTCTATTTTTGAGCCTATCAGGTTTTATATATGCACAGACATATACTATAACACTAAAAGTTTCAGGAATAAAAGAAGTAAAAGGCGAGTTGGTTATTGGCATTTTTAATAACCATAAAGACTGGCTTAAAAAAGGCAGTGAATTCTATAAAAAGAAGGTGAAAGTTACATCAAATGAAGAAACAATCCTTCTTGAAGACATTCCAGCCGGGGAGTATGCAATATCAACCTATCATGATGTGAATGAGGATAATAAATGCAACCGTAGCCTTATTGGGTATCCAACGGAAGGATTTGGCTTTTCAAGGGAGGCTAAGATTTTTATAAAAGCGCCTGGATTTAAGAAGGCCTCTTTTACTCTGAACAGTGATAGGGAAGAAAAAATTGAACTTAAAAATAAGAAATGAGAAATCTTTTTACCTATTCCATTTTTGCTCTTACTTGCTTTCTACTAAATTGTACAAATGACACCGAGAAGATCTCAATAACACCAACTATTTCAATAGATTTCCCCAAAGCTCATACCATCATTGAGAACTACAAGGAAACTGCGGGAACATCATATGAAGCTAAAGCCGGGGAAGATAAACTTTCAATTTTTAGTTATCCTTTTTATAGTCTTCAATCCTTTAGTTTCAATGAGAAAAAAGAATCTATGGAAACCAATGTTCTGGGATATATTAGTACTTTGAGAGGGAAAAGATTAAGCTATTCAGAAGAAGTAATAGGTGAAACACTGTTAAGTAATTTTAGTTTTGAATTTGAAGAAAATGATTCTTTGTATACCATGTACGGGAATTATATAGTGGAGGATTTTAATATCATTATTATATCTATTAAAACATTAAATCCAATTAGTCAGAATTCAAAAAAAACCAGAGATAGATTCCTTAATTCTCTGAGAATTAAATCTGACTCAAATTGAGATTTATTTTTTTTTAAACTTTTTTCGTCATCTGTGTAAATCGACTTTTTATTAATTTGCTTCAAATACCCTAAATGTCTAATTAAAATGTAACTATATGAAACGTTTTTCAATTTTTTCAATTCTTGTCTTGGCCCCAATGCTGCTAACTTTTGCACAGATAGATGCGAGGCTATTTAGGTTTCCTGACGTATCTGAAAGTAAAATCACTTTTGTGTATGGAGGAGATATCTGGATTGTTGCAAAAAATGGCGGGACCGCCAACCGGATTACTTCTTCTCCTGGTGAAGAATCTCAACCAAAATTTTCTCCTGATGGTAAAACCATTGGGTATAATGCCGCATACAATGGGAACGTAGATGTTTTTACTATTCCAGTAAATGGAGGTGTCCCTACCCGAGTGACTTACAATTCTCTTCCAGACAGAATGGTGGAGTGGTATCCTGATGGAAACCAGATACTTTTTGCCTCCATGCGGGAAAGTGGAAGACGAAGTTTCAACCAGTTCTATTTAGTCGATAAAACAGGGGGCCTTCCATTAAAACTGCCCATGCCCTATGGTGAACTTGGTTCTTTTTCTCCCGATGGCTCAAAATTGGCATATGTCACTCGTATAACAGAGAACTATCCCTTCAAAAGGTACCGTGGGGGAAAAGCCTCCGATGTTCTTATTTACGACCTGAAAGATTCTAGTGCTGTGAATATTACCAAAAACCCTGCTACAGATGGGAAGCCTGCTTGGTTTGGCGATAAAATATTCTATATTTCAGATGTTGGTCCAAAAATACGACGCAACATCTGGGTATATGATTTAACTTCCGGGAATTCAGAGCAGCTAACATTTTTTGATGATTTTGACATCAATTATTTTTCACTTGGCACTGAGGATGGTGTTTTTGAAGCGGATGGCAAACTATATTTGTTTAACCCAGATAACTATTCTTATCAAGAAGTGAAAGTAAATGTTGTAGCAGATGTTGTTGGCCTCTTACCACACACTGTTAAGGTCGGTAAAATGATCAGCAGCTATGATGTTTCTCCTGACGGGAAGAGAGCCATCTTTGAAGCTCGAGGAGATTTATTTAATGTCCCAGGTGAGCATGGATACATTCTTGATATTACCCAGTCAAGCGGTGCTTTTGACAGAAATCCTGTGTGGTCACCCGATGGGTCTAAGATTGCCTACTGGAGTGACAAAAGCGGGGAAAATGAAATATATATAAGTTCTCCCTCATCCACGGAATCAGCTCAACAGCTTAGCTCCTTTAAGTCCGGATTTGGATACCTATTATTCTGGTCCCCCGATAGTAAAAAACTGGCATTTATAAATGAAAAACAAGAAATTCAGATCTTAGATGTGGCTTCTAAGGAGATTAAAATCATAGATAAAACTAATCGCAGAAGCCATTCCGCCCTAATGTCATTTTCACTGAGTTGGTCAAAGGATAGCAAATGGATTGCTTATTCTAAGATCCTTGACAATATGTATTCAGCACTTTTTACATATAATACTGAAAAAAACCAGGTAATACAACTTACGGCTGGGTTTTACAACGACTACAGCCCCGTTTTTGATCCTGAAGGTAAATACATGTATTTATTAACGGATCGGTACCTTTCACCAAGCTATAGTAGTCTGGATGGAACATGGATCTATACAAACAGCACCCAGATTGCTGCTGTAAGCCTTACACCGGATATCCCTTCTCCTCTTGAGGCAAGGAATGATATGGTGGAAATTAAAAAAGAAGAGGAAACGAACGGGGAAGAACCAAAAAAGGAGAAAAAGAAAAAAGATAAGAAAGAGGGGGAGGAAGAAAAAAAAGAGGATCTTATAAAATTTGAAACGGAAAATTTTGAATCCAGAATGGTGGTACTTCCTCCTGGTGCCGGGAATTATTCCAACCTGTCAGCAAGTAATGGCAAAGTTATTTATCATAAAAGACCCAACACTGGCTCTTCAGAGAAAGTGTCACCGGTCATGTTCTTTGACTTGAAAGAACGAGAAGAGAAAACCATAATTGGAAGTGCAAACTCCTACAAATTGTCAGCCTCAGGAAAAAACCTAATTATCAGCGAAAAGGGGAGTTATGGCATTGTAAAAGTTGCCCCAGACCAAAAATTAGAAAAACCTCTAAAAACAGCTGAGCTGGAAATGACCTTGAACCCTAAAGAAGAATGGAATCAAATATTTAGCGATACCTGGAGGCGGTACCGCGATTTATTTTACGATCCGAATATGCAACAGGTTGATTGGCCGGCCATGCGAAAGCAATATGGCTCATTGCTTGAAAATGCAATAACAAGATGGGATGTCAGCAATATTATTCAGGAGTTAATCTCTGAACTAAGTGCCGGGCATACATACGCCGGAGGTGGGGATGTGGAAAACATCGTACCCCGATCAACCGGATTTCTGGGTATTGATTGGGCCCTTGATAATGAAAAATATAAAATTAAAAGAATTGTGAAACCTGCACCATGGGACAGTGAAGTCCGATCGCCACTTGATCAGGCAGGAATTAAAGTGAATGTTGGTGATTATGTTCTGGCAGTTAATGGAATTGAATTAGATGGAGGGAAAGATCCCTATGCTTCTTTTGAAGGGCTGTCGGGAAAAACAGTTGTATTAACTGTAAACCAAAGTCCCAGCAACGAAGGTTCAAAAGAAGTTGTAATAAAAACCTTAAATGCATCACAGGAAGGCAGATTAAGGCATTTGGAATGGATTGAAAGCAACAGGAAAACTGTTGAAAAGCTCTCAAATGGTGACATTGGATATATTTATATGCCAAATACCGGTGGCCAGGGTCAAACAGAACTATATAGACAATATTATGCTCAAATAGACAAAAAAGGCTTTGTGATTGATGAGCGTTTTAACGCGGGAGGCCAATTGGCCGATCGATTTATGGAATTGCTGGAAAGGCCAACCATATATTACCTGCACTGGAGAAATTCAAAGGACCACAAATACCCCACAAGCAGCAACACTGGTCCAAAAGCAATGCTCATTAACGGATGGAGTGGCTCTGGTGGAGATGCTTTTCCATGGGCATTCCAGGAGCTAAAAACGGGACCCATTATTGGTGAAAGAACCTTAGGTATTCTTGTTGGCCCTGCTACTGGTCACATGCTGATTGATGGAGGTTATATTACTGTACCTGATGCACGATTGTATTGGACCTCGGGGAAATGGTTTGCTGAGGGGCATGGAATTGAACCCGATATAGAAGTTTGGGATGACCCTGCTCTATTATCACGGGGAAGGGACCCCCAATTAGAAAGAGCTGTTCAGGAGGTGGCAAAATTGCTGAAAGATAATCCTCCAAAATTTACACCTGCACCAGCCTATGAAGACAGAACCAATAAAGGATTGAAATAATAATTCTTAAAACGTTAAAAAGCACCTCGATAATTGAGGTGTTTTTTTTATTCTATTGCAAAACAAAATGATTGGTAGGGGTGAAAATTCACTATTTTTAAAATTGAAAATATAGGTAACCCCTGTCTATCATATACTTACAATGTCATTTCGACAGAAATGGCGAAATCTAGTTTCATTTACTCGAGACCTGATATTTTTTTTGGTACCCTAATCTTAATCTAGACTTAGGGTTCAAGGAATTTAGGAGCTCTGCGGTGCATTGTCCCCTGCTCAAAGGCATAAGCTATCTCAATTAATATCGGCTCACTCCATGCCCTGCCAAAAAATGAAAGACCAACAGGCAATTCATCTATGAATCCCATAGGGACAGTTATATTCGGATAACCCGATATGGCTGCTGGTGAAGAACTTCCCACCTGGAAAGCATCCCCATTAATATGGTCTGTTTTCCAGGCTGGACCACCAGTTGGCGCTATTATGGCATCCAGTTTATACATATCCATCACACGATCCATACCCACCTCCTGGCTTCCTTTCATCATCTTGGCCAATGCATCTTTATATTCCTCAGATTCTAAACCTCCTTTCCCAAGGGCCATTTCCAGGTACTCCTGATTGTAAAAATCAAGTTCAATAGAGTCATTTATATTAAAGGCGATCAATTCTCTCAAATTCTTAATGGGAGCATCCTCTCCAAGTGATGCAAAATATTTATTCAACCCATCTTTGTATTCATAAAGCATAACCTCAAAAGATAAACTATTCACATTGGATGTAAAAATATTTTCAATTTCCACTATTTCAACTCCCTGGCTCTTTAAGTATTCAACCGCCTGATCTACAACCTCATCGACTTTATAATGATTTCCTAAAGATATTTTATACAAACCAATTCTCTTACCTTTTAAACCATCCTTATCCAGGAATTGAGTGTAATCTGAATAAAAATTACCCTCACTAAAACTGGTTTTACTGTCTGGCGTATCGATCCCAACCATGGCTCCGAGGCAAATGGCGGCATCAGTTACCGTACGAGCCATCGGTCCAGGTGTATCCTGAGTAAAAGATATAGGAATAATACCGGATCTGCTTATAAGTCCAACTGTTGGCTTGATTCCAACTATACCATTTACTGTAGAAGGGCAAACTATAGATCCATTGGTTTCGGTGCCAATTGCCACCATACACAAATTCGATGAAACCGCAACTCCTGATCCGGAACTAGAACCACAAGGATTCCGGTCAATTATGTAAGGATTTCTTGTTTGACCACCTACCCCACTCCATCCACTTGATGACAGTTCCCCTCGAAAATTAGCCCATTCACTTAGGTTGGTCTTTCCCAATATTACTGCTCCAGCCTCTCGTAGTTTCATTGCTACCCAGCTGTCTTGTAAAGGATGTGAACCCGTCAATGCCCTTGACCCAGCCGTAGTCTCCATTTCATCATGGGTGTCAATATTGTCTTTTAAAAGAACGGGTATGCCATGAAGTGGTCCTCTTGATATTCCTTCTTCCAAATCCTGATCCAATTTCTTTGCTATTTCTATGGCATCTGGATTTACCTGTAGGACAGAATGAAGTCCCGGTCCATTCTTATCAATAGCCTCAATCCTCTCAAGGTAGCTTTGCACGACTTCCTGAACGGTAAAATCTTTATTCTTATAACCTTCTGAAATCTCTAAAATGGTAAATTCCTGGAACTTGAAATTATGGACAGAAATATTATCATTTTTCCCATCATTACCTGGAATACAGGAAGAAATAGAAAGAACAATTAAAACCAAGACATAAATACTTTGAAATCTTTTCATAATTTGGGTAGGATTTAAATTGACTATCTAATTCAATTTATTTCAAAATTAACTATTTTTTGGAGGAACTTATCGGAATCAATCAGTTGAAATACTGGTCGAGTTGACAGAAAACCTATTTTTCATCCGAGAACTTAACTCCGCATTTTGAACAGTACCTGGTGTTAAAAATATCTCCCAATCTCCCATTACAGGCAGGACATCTCCAAAATACTGAACTACTAATAATGAGAGCAAACATGATGATATAGAAAAAAGGCGCCCAGGTTAGCTTCGGCATTCCAAAAAGCTCCCATGACGGAAAGGCCAGAAGCGTTATAGATATCATCAGGAACAAAGCTGTTAGAAATATCCCTATGCGTATTGATTTACGCTTCCTGAATGTTTCTCTATATTTATTGATTTCCTCTTCTGAGTGACTCATGGTAGACTATATGAAACCTACTTAGGCATTTGGCCTTTCGAAGTCCAAGTTAAGGTTTTTAAAGGAATAAATCAAAAAAGAAAAGCTAATATACTGACCTGGTCAATTTTAGGGAGTCTAGGCTTTCTTTAACAATAGTAGACTATGATGTGTGTTTTGGGATTGATTGTAGATAAGAATATTTTTGATCTCTGATTTGACAGGTCCTTTTCTATAAATTGCTTCTGGTACAATTCCTTCCTTTATAATTCTTGCAGCCAACCAGACAGCAAATGAAACAGCAGTATCATATTCACCACAAATATTTTTAAATGTGCCAATTGGGTTCTTTGAAAATAGATTTTCCTCCAGGCTCAAGTAGATTTGATCCTGAATGCTATCCCCATTATAGCCCAACAATACCAGATCTATTTCATCAACACTCAGCTTATTTTCCATTAGAAAATCATTGATGGCCTTTGAAATATTGAAATCACCTGGCTGATTAAAAAATGACTTTATACCTGCAATCGAAGCATAAGTGGATTCTTTTTTCTCATTTTCAAGCACAAAAAATGTTGCCCCCTCCCCTGCCAATGCTCCCGGTTTCTCATCTCCAATCATTTTTAAATTATGGGTGGGCGAAACTTTGTATTTACCAGTTTTAGTAGCTATTTCCCAACTTTCTTCAGTTATTTCATCAATCCCTCCCAAAAGCACATTTCTTGCATCTCCTTCCTGAATAAGCATTAAGGCATCCAGTAAAGCATTTTCAAAAGACATAGACTTTTGAGCATAGGTGAGATTGTAGTTATGGTTTCCAGCCAATAAGGCAATTTGAGCACCCATAGTATTATGTGTTGACTGAATAAAAGCTGTAGGGATCAAAAGAGATTCATGATTGTCAAGAATAGAACCCAGAAACTTCTCCGTATCTGCCTGAGGACCCATTCCCGTAGCAGTAATGGTAGCATCTGGTACTTCAACCCCGGCATCGGCCATTGCAATTTGGGAGGATACAATACTCATTCGGATAATCTTGCTCATTCTCCGAAGTATCTTAGGATTGATATATTCCTTATAATTTGGTTTAATTATCTGCAGAAAAGCATCTTCTTGCGGCTCAACATGCTCAAGAAAATGGTCCCCGGACAAAGTATCCTGAGGTGTAACTGCTCCTATGCCATTTATATATGCTTTCAATTCTATATCAGATTTTCTTCTTTTCTATTTTACTGCTGAAAAAATAAGAGAGGAATCATTCCCACCAAAACCAAATGAGTTTGTTAAAACATGCTTAATATTTACGCTCTTAATTTCTTTTACCGGTTCAATGTCAATTTCGGGTATCCTATTTATGAAGTTTAAATTTGGTAGTAGCACCTGATTTTCCAGGGCCAGGATAGAAAAAACCGATTCAATGGCACCTGCCGCCCCCAGCGTATGACCTGTATATGCTTTGGTAGAACTGAAAGGTGGGATAGAATCCTTAAACAATCGTTTTAATGCAATTCCCTCTGTAAGATCATTGTTCTCGGTCCCGGTACCATGAACATTTATGTAGTCTATATCGGAAGGTTCAAGTTTTGCTTTAGCAATAGCATTTTTCATGGCCAGATATGGGCCGGTACCATCTCCTGAAGAGGCTGTCTGATGATGGGCATCGTTCGCATTTGCATAACCGGAGACCCTTGCATAAATTTTCTTCTTCCCTTTTATTGCTTCATCCAATCTCTCAAGAACAAGAAAGGCCGCTCCTTCACCCAGGTTCAGACCGCTCCGGCTTTCATCAAAAGGCCGACAAAGATCCTTATCCAATATCATCAGGGTATTAAATCCATTCAAGGTAAATACTGAAAGTGCGTCTGTCCCACCTACCAACACCCGGTCCAGGATTCCATTATGAATAAGCCGATTTCCTACCATTATGCTGTTAAGCGAGGAAGAACAGGCGGTGCTAATGGTTGCCACATAATCTCTAATCCCGAGTTCCTTGGCTATTTTTTCAGCATGATCGCCGGCAGGATGCGTATCAATGAACTTACTATGTTTGGCCTCATTCAGGAAGTCTTTATAAAATAGTTCGCTCCGATCCATACCTCCTACAGTAGAGGCAGATACAATTCCAGTATGCAAAGTGTCCTTATCGCTTACTCCGGCATCATTCATTGCTTCTTTGGCGGCAATAAGGCCCAATAAAGCAGTTCTGGTCCAGGGCGCATCGGGGTTGACGTCAGCCATGGTTGCCAACTCTTCAAGAGTTAGTTTAATTTCTCCCAGTACAAAGTCATCTTTATGTCTGGTGCTGAGAATTGAAATTGGTGATATCCCGCTTCTACCAGAAAGTAATGATCGGGTAGTGTCCCCGACATTTTTACCAATTGATGAAATAATTCCTATGCCGGTTACAACAACAGCAGATGACATTAAAATGTGATTATGTTATTTTTGATTATCGGAAATAAATTTTGCAAGGCTTCTGACAGAA
>JASJGS010000139.1:0-4285 GCA_033791445.1 Bacteroidales bacterium
TTAAAGAGGTATCGGGCGCAGGAAGTTAAGCCAGAAGAGGATCATCGCCTGTATCGAATTGTTTCTTCCCTGGTTGCTAAAACCGATCTGCCTATGCCAAAAGTGTATATTATTCCGGATAAAAGTCCCAACGCTTTTGCCACCGGTCGAAATCCAAAGCATGCAGCTGTGGCAGCAAGTTTAGGTATTCTGGAGCTATTGTCCGACGATGAGCTTGCTGGAGTTATGGCTCATGAATTAACTCACATTGAAAAACGCGATATGTTAATAGGAACAATAACTGCAACATTTGCCGGAGCTATTTCTATGTTTTCATATATAGCTCCCAGGGGTGTCGGTCGTTCGCAAAGCCGGTCAAATCCATTGCTTACCCTCATTGTTTTAATATTAGCACCATTATTGGCACTATTAATAAGATCAATGGTCTCCCGAGTTAGAGAATATTCTGCAGATAAAGGAGGTGCAGAAATTTCAGGAAAACCCCAGGCCCTGGCTAGTGCACTAGCCAAGATTTCAAATAATGTAAAAAAATATCCCCTGCAAAGAGGTTCTGAAGCAGATGAAAATCTATTTATAATTAATCCCTTTTTTGACGGCATCCAAAGGATTATGTCAACACATCCACCAACCGAAGAAAGGATAAGAAGGCTGGAAGAGATGTCAACAACGGGGATATAAGTCAATACATATAATTCTTAAAGTTATAGATCTCACTCTATCTCAGGTTCTTTTATTTATCTTTAGAGAATTATACGTTTTGGTTTAATTTTGTGTACTTGGTTAAACTCTCAGTTATTATAGTTAATTATCGCGGATGGGAGCCCCTGAAGCGATGCCTGCATTCACTCAGCTGTTTGGATATGGCCATCTATGACTCCGAAATTGTAGTGGTTGATAATTGCTCATCTGACGGTAAATTCGAATCCTTTTCAAGGTTATTTCCCACGGTAAAATTTGTTGAAAATACAGGAAATTTCGGTTTTTCAAATGGGAACAACCTGGGTTTCAGAAATTCTAATGGGAAATATATTCTTTTTTTAAACCCTGATACTGAAATTTCTTTATCTGCCTTGAATTTAATGCTTGAGTATATTGAAGGCCATGATGAAAGTAAGATTGTATCTTGTCAGCAAGAGAATGAAGCCGGTAGAGAAGAAAACCCATACGGTGTTTTTCCTTCCTTAAAATCATTAAATGGATTGTCCAGGGCTATTTTTAGATTGTTCAATTCTAAAGATAAATTGAAAGTACACTGTAATGATCAATCTGTAATATATCCAGACTGGGTTTCGGGCTCTCTTATATTAATGAAACGAGATATTTTTCAACTGGTTGGAGGATGGAGTGAAGATTACTTTATGTATTATGAGGATGTTGACTTGTGCAAAAAAGTAAGTGATTTAGGCAGTAAGGTAGCCCTGTTATGTAATGCCAGAATCATGCATCAGCATGGGGGATTAACCCGAAAGAATAGTAAGCAAACTGCCTTCTTTAAGACAGAAGTACTTAAATCCCAGCATATTTATATAAGCAAGCATTTTGATGGGTTTAAGAAATGCCTGATGCAAACAATTCTTGTTTTTAACAATCTTGTTCTTGAGCGGTTATTACCTGCATTGCTGGGGTTAATATTTTTCTTTGAACCAAAACTAAGAACACAACTATTTGTGTATTTTAACCTTCTAGGGTATTATTTAAAGGCAATTAGTCGTCGATCCTGGATAGTGGGTCCAAGGACTGTAAATTTCGCAAAAGATTAGATTATGAAAAATATTGCTATATATACTTCAATTGTAGGGAAATACGATAAATTGTATGAGCCGGATGAAGTAATTGATAACTACGATTATATTTGTTTTTCAAATGATATATCTTCTCCCAAAAATAGCGTTTGGAAAATTCGACCTATACCATTTGATAATTCAGACAAAACAAGGCAGGCACGTTTTATAAAAACAAATCCTCATGAAGTCCTAAAAGATTACCAATATAGCCTTTGGATAGATGGCAATGTGGTAATTAAGGACAACTATGTATATATTAGGGTTCAAGAGCTTATTAAAGAAGGTGTATTAATTTCAATTCCAAAGCACCCTTTGAGAGACTGCGCATATGATGAAGCAAAGATTGTTATCAAAATTGGTAAGGGAAAAAAGAGTGTTATTATCAGACAAATGGAAAAACTACAAAAAGAAGGTTTTCC
Organism: Bacteroidales bacterium; assembly: GCA_033791445.1. Taxonomy (GTDB): domain Bacteria; phylum Bacteroidota; class Bacteroidia; order Bacteroidales; family VadinHA17; genus JANTGF01. The sequence goes on from JASJGS010000139.1 coordinate 2,204, forward strand.
AGAAAATTTTGGTTTGTTCGAAAGCAATATAGTTTTTCGCAAGCATATGGATAAAGATATTATTGAACTTGATAATGATTGGTGGAAGGAAATACAGAATTACTCTAGACGTGATCAGTTAAGCTTGGGATATGTGCTTTGGAAGAAACAAATTACATGTGTGCCATTTTTTGAAGAAGGATACAATGTAAGAAATCATCCTGGGTTCTCATATCCAGCACATAAGCGTACTATTGCCCATAAAATAAATAAGAGAATTCGTATTATTGGGAATAAATTCTAATTATCAATACCTTAGCTAAATCTGGAATAAGGGACCATCACTTTTTTCAGAATGTAAATCGAAATTTTTTATACACTTTAATATCTAAAAATGGAATCAAAAAAAACAAAACAAAACGGCCGTAGAGGATTTTTTAAAACCCTTGCAGCAGGAAGCGTTGGAGCCATTTTAATGCCAGAATCTGTAAAAGGGATGCAACCTGTTGTTGCACAAGCCGCAGAAAAGCCAAAAACCAATATTAAGGACGCAGGTAAATATCCGCGAAATGAAAATTCAATGCCAGGAAAACATCCTGCCAAAGTGGTTAAGGTTTACCACGAAAACTGTATGAAGGACAATCAGCCGGAAATGGAAGCAGCAAGAGAAATGTTGAAAGAAGGGATGATGAATTTAACAGGGAAGAAAAATGTGAAAAAAGCCTGGAAAGAATTCGTGTCACCCGATGAAATAATTGGATTAAAAGTAAACCCGGTTGCTGGAAAAACCCTCACAACCAGCCATGAGGTAGTACGTGCTGTAATTGAGCAACTTGAAGAGGCAGGAGTACCCAAGAAGAATATAGTTATTTGGGATAGGCGGGAATTTCAATTGCATGAAACGGGCTATACCTCAGAAAATTACCCTGGAATTAAAATTGCAGGTACCGAACAAAAAGATGAAAACGACTCTTTTTATGGAGCTGATGGGAAATTATATGGTGAGAAAATGATCGACAAGGATTGGTTCTACTGGGCGGATGTAGAGGGGGAGTATGACGAATATACATTACCCTATATGGTAAATGGAGGAAAGCATTCCTATTACAGTAAAATAGCAACTCAAATGGTAGATAAAATTATTAATATACCGATCCTGAAAAATGCGGGTTCTTCTGTAACTTTATGCCTTAAAAACCTGGCTTATGGTGTGGTTTCTAACACGTCAAGATTGCATAAGGATTTATGGGCTGAAACTACTGCTGAAGTTTGTGCATTTCCTCCAATTCGGGACAAGGTCGTTTTAAATATTGTTGATGGCTTAAAAGGTTGTTATAATGGAGGTCCGGGTGCAAACCCTCAGTTTATAACAAATTACAAAACCTTGCTAATTGGTACCGATGCAGTGGCGGTTGACCGCGTAGGTTACGATATTGTAATTAAAAAAAGAATTGAGGAGGGAATTCAAAAGGAAGACTCTCCAAAGGGAAGAAACTTCCTTGAATTGGCAGCAAAACTCGAGCTTGGAGAAGCTGATCTCGACAAAATTCAATTGAATAAAATTGAGTTATCCTAAAATTTAGTTTTCAGGTAAAGTAAATATCATGACACTTTTCTTAATGATAATGGGGTTTCTTACACTCCAGACTCAGGATGATATACTTAAAATATCAGAGCAGGACCTTGCTGGAATCAAAATTGAAGATGCCAGAGTATTTAATGGAAATGCGCTCTGGGGTTATATTAACGGAGGTGCCGATATTTATCTTGAATATGGTTTTGATGTATTGCATGCACAAAAAGTGGAATATGAAGATAGAAAGTACATTGTCGATATGTACAAAATGAATGACCCGGAATCGGCTTATGGAATATATTCAGTATCTCATAGTAATTGTGAAGAAAAATTAAAAAATGAAAACTATTCTTGTGTCATGCCATATCAGGTTCAATTTGTAGAGGGATCCTATTATATTTCCATCATAAACGAAAATGGAACGGCAGAAGAGCAATCGGTTTGTAAATCATTCGCGGAAATATTAGGAAACAAAATAGAAGAATCATCATATTCTTTGCCAGCTTTGTTATTGAAGGATGAACTCC
>JASJGS010000140.1:0-23349 GCA_033791445.1 Bacteroidales bacterium
CTGTTGCGGGCACAGTTTACGATAGTGCCTTGGTAAATGTCTATAAGAATGCTACAGTGAAACTATTTACTGAACCAAATGGAGGTGGAAGTCATGTAAGTACGATAGAAGTTGATGAAAAGGTCCCGTTTATACTGGCCTTGCATTATGCCGGTGAAGTAGTTCCATATTATGGTATGACCTACCTTCAGATTCTTGTGGAACCCGGGTTTAAGGATTTAGGGGCCATTATCATTGCACCGGATTGCCCGGGTAGAGGTTGGACGGATCCACTCAGTGAGGAGATAATAAAAGAATTGCTTCAAGAAATTTCTGAATACTGGCCAGTAGATAAATCAAAGTTTCTGTTAACCGGGTTCAGTATGGGAGGCTTTGGTGCATGGTATTACGGCTCTAAATATCCTGATATCTTCAGTGCTTCTATACCGGTGGCAGGTCGGCCCACTGGGGAGACTGAGATGCAGATTCCTGTGTATACTTTGCACGGACAATTTGATGAAATTGTGGATGTCGAGCCCACCAGGAAGGAAATCAAGAAGCTTAAAAAGAGAGGCTTAAATGCTAAGTTATATATTGTGCAGGGACTGACTCACTATCAGACAGATGAATATGTACCATCCCTGCGTAAAACAGGAAAATGGCTACAGGCTATTTGGAAGGAAAACTTACAATAGTCTCATTGAAAATATCATTCGCTGATCACACCGGATCCAATGACTTCCTCCTTATCATACCAGGCAGCAAACTGCCCTGGTGTGATTCCCCGTTGTAGGTCTTTAAAAATAATAAATATCCCGTCTTTGCGTGCATAAAGTCTGGCTACCTGAAGTGCTTGCCTGTACCTGATTCTTACCAGCATTTCGGCATCTTCACCGGATTTCATTTTTCGGTCCCGTCGAATCCAGTGATCCTCCCCCCAGGGAATGAATAATCCTTTTCGATTCAGACCAGGATGTTCATGTCCCTGCCCAACATACAATGTATTTGTTTCTACATCTACATGGATCACAAACAGAGGCTCTGGCTTTCCTCCAATATTTAAGCCTTTTCTCTGGCCAATAGTGAAAAAATGAGCTCCATTGTGTTCACCAACATTAAATCCATCAACCGGATCATAGCGGTAAGGAGATGAAAGGATTTTAAGTTGTTCGTCTGATAATTCGGTATTTGGTATACCTTCTGGAAATACGTTCCATTTTTTATGTTCAACTGGAATTTCAACAATACTCCCTTTTCGTGCGGACAGCTTCTGCTGGAGGAAAACAGGCAGATCTACCTTGCCAACAAAACAAATTCCCTGTGAATCTTTCCGGGTGGCTGTGGCAAGGCCTTCCCGACCAGCTATCATCCTAACTTCTGGTTTGTCAATTTCTCCAATGGGAAACATTGCTTTGCTGAGTTGTTCCTGCGACAACTGGCATAAAAAATAACTCTGGTCTTTATTCTGATCCTTTCCGGATAAAAGCCGGTATATAGTATTCCCGTTTATTTTGGTCTCTTCAATACGCGAATAATGTCCTGTAGCAACTTTCTCAGCCCCAAGCTTCATAGCCTCTTCTACAAATAAATCAAATTTCACTTCTCTGTTACAAAGGACATCGGGATTGGGTGTTCTGCCTTTCTTATATTCATCAAACATGTAATCAACCACTCTTTTACGATATGGTTCACTCAGATCAACTGTATGAAATGGAATTTTTAATTTTTTAGCAACCATTTCAGCAAAGAGCACATCTTCATCCCAGGGGCAATCGCCTTTAAGCACACCAGTTGAATCGTGCCAGTTTTTCATGAACAAGGCAATTACATCGTATCCCTTCTCTTTTAGGAGCCATGCGGCTACGCTACTGTCTACTCCACCTGATAATCCAATTACTACTTTCATTAATTTTCCTTAATGGACACAAAATTAAGAAAATCTGTGCAGATTGGCCTGGATTATTAATAAATGTAATATTGCATTAAGCCAGGGCAAGTTTAAACTTGCTGGCAATGTTCTCAGGAGTGTCCCGGTTTAGTGTGACATTTATTTTCATACTAAAGATTTGCCCGGAAGGGGATGGAATTTCAATGCCCCTTTCGGCCAGTTGGGACTTTAGTTTTTCAGGATCTGCATTTTTTAGTTTTAGTATAAATACATTACTGCCATTTGGAATTTCCTCAACGCTGAATGATGGTATCTTATTTAGCAGTTCGAATAGCTTCTTAGATTGTATAATAGCTTTCTTGTATTCATCTAGAAATGAATCTGCATATTTCAATGGAATGGCTGCAAATGGCCATGATTGAGGCATCCCTCCACCGAACATCCTTCTTGTTTGAAACAAATCTTTTGTAAAGTCCCTAGAGCCTGCAAGTATTGCTCCTGAAGCAGCGTTAAAGTTCTTATACATTGAAATATATACAGTATCAAAAAATTCGGCAAATGTTGAAGGTGATATACCACTATGCCCACTTGCATTAAATAACCTGGCACCATCCAGGTGGATGCCAATATTATTTTTGCGGGCGTATTCAGATATTTTTTTCAATTCTTCAAAATCAAACATTGCATTGTTGTGTCGGCGAACAGGTGATTCTATAGATATGGCTCCAATTTCTGTTTTTACCCTATTTTTTTGAGTTCTATCTATAATTTCTTCTAGGTCATCCAGTGTAAAACCCTCCATTCCTGGTTTAATTGGGATTAGATTTATTCCGCTCAGAGTCTGGACACAATCACCCGAATCTCGGTATATATGACTATCGGCCTGCACAATGACTCTTTTACGGTTTCCTGCCAATTTCCTGATGGCTATATGATTAGCCAGAGTTCCCGTTGGCATGAAAACAGCACTTTCCTTTCCAAGCAGCTCTGCAAATTTGTTCTCCAACTCCAGAATGCTACCTCCCTGGCTATAGTAATCTACTTTGATTTTTGTGGATTCTGCCAATTGATTTAGTTCCCAGGAATATTCCACAGGTCCCATATCAAGTCCATCACGAGTAAACTTTACGATCTTTTTTAAGCTTTTGATTTCGTCCGGTTGTGTCTTACCAGACCCTATATTAGTGAATCCCGTTGATATTCCTCCAACTATAAGGCCAGAACTTTGAATGAATCCTCTTCTTTTCATAATTAGATGTTTTTTATTACCGCCCATGTGGGTTTAGATCAGGTAGGGTATTTCCTTCCTTTACATATTTTTCAAACCACATTTTAACCTCCTGATTAACCTCTTTTCTGAACTCTGTCAAGCCATGGTCTCCTCCTTCATATATAATTAACCTGTACGGAATTTTTTGTTCAGTAAATGACTCTGCCAGGTCCAGGGCCATTTGTGGTACTACTCTCCAATCAGATGTTCCATGCAGCATAAGGATAGGAGTCGTTTTATCTATCTTGACAACGTTTTTAATGGCTGAACGGGCGTTGAGTAAACCATCCTTATCTTGCAGATATCCTGGAATTATGTCGATATAAACTTCTTCCATTACCGGCCTTGTATTTTTCATCATATGTAGATCGGAAAGACCTCCTCCTATAACAGCAGCTTTAAATACAGCAGTTCTCATCAATGCCAGGTAGGTCATCATACCACCACGACTCCATCCATATATGCCTAATTTTTCATGTATGACCATTTCGTTATTCTGCATTAGAGGAATAAGGCTTAATACATCATTTACATCTGATCCACCAAACTCTTCGCAGCCTTCACCACCATCATTCCCACGGTATTGACTGGCGGACACCACGTATCCCCAACTTGCCATTTGTGCTAAAATAAATGCAACTTTTTGCTGGGTGATTTTCCCAAATTCTTTATTTCCCCCTCGGTTGTAGATTATTCCCGGGTATTTACCAATTTGCTTTGGAGAGACTATGTAACCTACTACTTTAAGGCCATCACTTAGATATACTATTTTTTCTATAATTACATTGTTCAAATATTGGTAGGGTTCTTTTAGCTGTGAAGATTCTCCATTTTCTTCAAAAATGATATTCTTTATGTCTTCAAGGTCAATGACCTTTAGTTCTTCACGCTGTACTATTTTTCCATCCTGGGAGTAGGTATTTCCGATTAGAAATATCAAAAAAGCAGATAATAAAGCCTTCTTCATGGTTTAATGATTCCTAAATTATTTTCCAATGAGTTTTTGCCTGTCAATTACTTTTCCCTTAAGTAAGATTGTTTGAATCCTGGTAAGAGCTTCAAGCTTATCTAAAGGATTTTCGTCTAATATAAGAATGTTTGCAGTAAAATCTTTTCCTATTTTTCCTGTCTTCCAACCAAATGCTTTATTGAAATTTGTAGTCGCTGCAGCAATGATTTCCCGATTCGATAGGCCAATTCTGCTCAATAGTTCAAGCTCGGTGTGTAAGGAAATCCCTGGCATAGTACCCCAAACATCGGTTGCACTTCCAGCGAGATACTTTGCACCATTTTGCCGGTATTTTTTTTCAATTTGAATTACCTGCTTTGCCATAGCTGTGTAATTTTCCTGGATAACAGGATCATAATTATGATTTCCAGTCATTTTATCGGCAGGGCTGTTTATGTCTTCCTCATCCAGGATATCGGCAACCGGGTACTTCCAGGGGTTCTTATGTATTGGTTGATCAAGATATAACAAACTTAATGTGGGCATCAGGAAAGATTTGGAATTTCCCAGTACTTTGGCATAGCTATTTAGTTGTTCATCAGCCATATCCATGGAATATAAATACTGGTAATATTTCCATTTTGGACTTTCAAGATCATCGCTAAAGGGCTCGTTTGCAACTGCCTGGGCTAATTCTTTTGGGACTGCATCAAGCGAATATCTTGTGGTATGAACAAAGACTTCAACCCCATTTTCTACTCCCTCTTCATAGCTTGTATGGCCCAGTTCTCCAATGCATGCTAATCCGAGTTCAAGTGCTTTATTTTTTACGGCCACAACCTGATCTGGCTTTAGGGCATATTTGAGTAAAATTACCTTGTAACCTGATTCAAACAAACTTTGCATATCGGCAAGATGTTCTGACGTTGATTTGGAATCGTCACCAATAGATTCAAGCATATATACATCAGGGCTGGGATTGGCATCGTGATAAAATGGGCCTCGTCTGCCACCATCCACACCAATTACCGATGTAATACCCATGTAAAGGAAAGCATTGGCATACTCCTGATTATTCAGGACAGCAAATCCATCTATTAAGCCAGGAATAATGTATTTCCCGGATGCATCAATTACCCTGGCCGATTTGGGGAAATCCTCCTTTCCTGTAAGTTTACCAAACTTCTCAATCTTCTCTCCATTTATGAGAATGTAAGCAGGTTCAATATCATTGGAATTGGATCCTAAATCACCAAAATCAAGCAAAGTACCCCCCTTGATCAAAGTGTAACTTCCGTTGGGATTATTATTCTGACAGCTATTAAAAATGAAAAAGAGCAAGATTGGGAGATACCAGGTTTTCATAGGAATGAGATTATTCTGCTAATTTACTAATCTCAATCTAAATTTGGCTAATAGGAATGATTACTATAATAGATATACCCTCAGAACGCCAGTAATTAATTATGGAAAAGTAATCGGATATATTATTCTTCACCGTTCTCTTCAAAGTATTCGTAAGCATTAACAGCATCTAAAACGGCTCCATCAAATCCAGAGTTTAATATTTTCTTGATAAATGAATCATTGTTCTTAAAGATAATATCCTGCCAATCTTTTTCCCAGTAGGCAACATTAAAACTACCCTGACTTTTAGGATTTTCTGCCTTTAGCCAGGTTGGAGGCATGGTATTCCATTCCTCGTTCCAATAGTAACAGCTATTATCGGCTTCACCCACTTTCAGATAGGCAATTACAAGTCGCAATCCGCCATTTTCTTTGATCCGTAACTCCTCCAGGTCAACGTCAGTTAACTTTACACCATCAAAATATGGATCAGTAATTAATAGATCGTAATTGGACGATTTGATGGCAGTTAAGAAATCAGATTTTGTGCCAAAGTTTTCAGGATTTTTAATAAACAGATAGTTGTTTATGCTGTCAAGTTTGAGTATGGGTTTAGAATTTTCGTTAAAAGGCACATCCGGGTATACTGGAATCTCATTCAAATTGCGATTGCTGGCAGCGAAAGATTTGAATTTGCTCCGGCTATTCCTTGCATAAGATGTATCAATATTTGAGGGAGTGGTACAATAATCTGTTATTAGGATGGTATTTTCATTTACTCTTGCTTTTTTCAGATAAAAAGCTACATCGTTCTGATAGTAATAAGGTGATTCCACGTCAACATCATAAAATCCGAAAATCAAATTTTCCCTTATAAATCCCTCAACTGCATCCAGGTAATCCAGGTCAGGAGGATCCTGAGGCCTCCCTCCATCCGTAATGAGTTCATGCCCGTTCATTGGAATTATATAAAACTCCTGATCGATTGTTTTTGCCCAGAGACTAATATCCTGGACAAAATCTCTCATTTCCTGCCGATAATCTCTAATCTGAGGCTCAGGCTGTTCCACTTTTGTGCAGCCCTGGATTATTCCAAATACTAAAACGGCAACAATTATTATATAGGTATATTTTTTCATTTTAAATAAGATTTTCCCATTATACATATACGTTTATTTTAAATAATGGTTCTATGTTAAAATAAATAATCTCATAGGATGGATAAATCGCCTGGATTGGCTGGAATAATCCAATTCATGTTAATAGTTTTACTGATTTCAGGATTTCTTGAAACCAGGGCTTAATTATTTGTAAATTTCCATTTTATTGTATTATTTTAGAATACTGGTTTGGTAAAATTATTGCATGAAAATGATAAGAGAAAAGTTAGAATCGATTAAGCTATCCCCAGTGATTACTTTTGCAGCAATTGTTATAGTAATTGCAGGCGTCAGATCAGCTGAAGTAATTGTAAATCCGTTTCTTTTGGCGGTATTTATTAGCATTATTAGTGTCCCGCCAATTGCCTGGATGGAAAAGAAGGGAATTCCACACACATTGGCTGTTGTTTTTATTATAGTTCTAATCCTTATGATTATTATTGGAGTTGGTGGGCTGGCAGGTTCCTCAGTTGCTCAATTTTCAGAGAATCTTCCAAGTTATGAGCGGCGTCTTAAAGAAATTGAACTATCTAACTTGAGATACCTGGATGCGCTTGGTATTGATTTTTCAGAAGAACATATATTGCAAGCTTTTGATTCCAGGAAGATATTATCATTTACAGCCTCTGCACTGAACAGCCTGGGAGGATTAATGGGAACATCCTTGTTGATTTTTATTGTAGTATTATTTATGTTATTAGAATCTAAAAGTTTTATCTATAAGTTGAGCATTATTTCAAAGTATCCAAAAGAAACACAGGGAAAAGTAGAAGAAGTTATTTCTAATGTGAACAGGTATCTCACGCTAAAAACTCTTACAAGTCTCAGTACAGGAGTTCTTGTAGGAATATGGCTTTGGATTATAGGCGTTGATTATCCTGTACTCTGGGGCTTATTGGCTTTTATAATGAATTACATACCTAATATTGGTTCACTGATTGCTGCTATTCCAGCAGTTCTACTGGCAATAATTCAGCTTAGTACAGCAGGCGTTATCTGGACAATTATCGGATATTTTGTAATAAATCTGATTATAGGTAGTTTTATTGAACCCCGTATTATGGGTCGTGGAATGGGAATTTCAACCCTGGTTGTATTTCTGTCCCTTATTTTTTGGGGCTGGGCATTGGGTCCAATCGGAATGTTTCTTTCCACACCACTTACTATGGCAGTTAAGATTGCGTTGGAGACCGATGATGACACCCGGTGGTTTGCTATTTTGCTAAGTTCAGCTAAGAAAAGCCATATACATGTTGATCCATTAAATTCTGAAAAAAGAGAATGATATCACCTGACGATTCCAGAAAGTATTCTAAAAAAAATCGTTAAATTTTGCCTTCAACTTTTAAAACTGATTATTATGAATTACAAGAAAAATTTGAATCTTTTTGTTTTAATTTTTTCAATTGGAATTGCTTCATTTTCACAATCCCTGGTTGTAAACGATTTAAGTACGGAATACAAGACCGATCCCATTGGGATTGATGTAAATAGACCACGGTTAGCCTGGAAGATAGAATCGGATGTAAGAAATGTGATGCAGACAGCCTACCAGGTGAAAGTTGCTTTTTCCAAAAGTGATTTGATGAGTGATAATGAGCTGGTTTGGAATTCAGGCAAAGTAACAACTGATAAATCTGTTCAAGTTGTATTTGATGGCAAAAATCTTGAGTCAAGGAAAAGGTATTACTGGACGGCGAAAGTTTGGGACAATATGGACAATAGTTCTGATTGGTCGGAGCCTGCTTTTTGGGAAATGGGTCTATTGAAAGCTGATGAATGGGTTGCAAATTGGATTCAACCTGATATAGAAGAAGACATTACTAAATCAGAACCAAGTCCTTATTTAAGAAAAGATTTTAAACTTAAGGGTGATATTAAAAAGGCGAGGGTATATATTTCTTCATTTGGCTTATATGAGGCTGAGATCAATGGCAAAAAGGTAGGTGACCAGTTGTTTACACCTGGTTGGACAAGTTATAACAATCGCTTACAATATCAGGTTTATGATGTCTTGGAACTCTTAGAGAGTGGAAAAAACGCAATTGGAGTTGTTTTAGGAGATGGCTGGTACAGGGGAAATCTTGGATGGGCAGATAGAAAAAATGTGTATGGTGAAGATCTGGCTCTTATAGCCCAACTGGAAATAACTTATTCTAATGGGAAAGTGGAAAGAATCATAAGCGATGTGTCATGGAAATGTGCTACAGGACCCATTGTTATGTCTGATATTTACAATGGAGAAATATATGATTCCAGGTTGGAGAAGCCTGGTTGGAGTAGTTCTGGTTACAAGGATAAAGACTGGTCAGGCGTGAAGTTGGTAGACCGGCCAAAAGATAAGTTGGTTGCTGCCATTGGCCCTCCAGTGAGAAAGATTCAGGAAATCAACCCCATTTCAATTATTAAGTCCCCATTGGGTGAAACAATTATCGATATGGGACAAAATATGGTTGGTTGGGTTCGCCTGAAGGTCCAGGGACCTGAGGGTACAATTGTAACGCTCCTTCATGCTGAGGTTCTGGATAAAGAAGGGAATTTCTACATAGATAACCTTCGAAGTGCCAAGCAGATGCTTCAGTATACATTGAATGGTAAAGGTCAGGAAGTATATGAGCCAAATTTTACCTTCCAGGGGTTCCGATATGTTAAAGTTGAAGGCTTTCCTGGAGAACTTAGCTTAGATAATATTACTGGCGTGGTTATTCATTCTGATTTTGCAATAACTGGGACGTTTGCATGTTCGAATCCCCTTTTAAATCAACTTCAGCATAATATTCAATGGGGTCAAAAAGGGAATTTTCTGGATGTCCCAACAGATTGCCCTCAGAGGGATGAAAGAATGGGTTGGACAGGAGATGCACAGGTGTTTTCCAGAGCTGCAAGTTTCAATGCCGATGTGGCAGCATTTTATACAAAATGGCTCAAAGATATGGAAGCAGACCAATTAGAAAATGGAAGTATACCACATGTAATCCCAAATGTGTTGGGCAAGAATTCTGTTTCTTCAGCAGGATGGGCGGATGCTTCCACCATAATTCCCTGGAATATGTATCTTGTTTATGGAGATAAAAGAATTTTGGATGAGCAATACTCCAGCATGGCGAACTGGGTGAGTTTTATGACTACAGTGGCAGGAGAAGATCACCTTTGGAATAAGGGTTCACATTTTGGTGATTGGCTGTTTTATAGGCCCAACGACGATAATAGTGGAATGTCAGCAGTTACTGATAAGTACTTAATTGCCCAGTCCTTTTATATTCATTCAACGGAAATATTACGAAATTCTGCCAGAATTCTAGGAAAGAAAGATGATGTTGAAAAATATGATGAATTATTGAAGGAGATAAAGCAAGCTTATCTAAACGAATATGTAACGCCCAATGGTAGGTTAATCTCAAGTACGCAGACTGCATATGTGCTGGCCCTGGAATTTGACCTTTTACCTGAGAATGTAAGAAAAAGAGCTGCTGAACGACTGGTTGAGAATATCGGTATATATAAAGATCATATCACCACAGGTTTTCTGGGGACCCCATATCTTTGTGATGTTTTAACAGAATATGGCTATGTTGATGTAGCTTATAAACTTTTGCTACAGGAAAGCTATCCTTCTTGGTTGTATCCTGTAAAGATGGGTGCTACAACAATCTGGGAGCGTTGGGATGGAATCAAACCAGATAGTACTTTCCAGACTCCTAATATGAATTCTTTTAATCATTATGCATATGGGGCCATTGGTGATTGGATGTACAAAAATATTGTAGGGATAGACCTGGATGAAAATGATCCTGGCTATAAAAATATTTTAATCAAGCCTACACCCGGTGGAGAAATAACCAATGCAGAGGGAGAGTATGAATCTTATTATGGTACCATCAAGTCTGGATGGAAAATAGAAGGAGGAAAAATAGTTATTGATGTCTCTATTCCTGTGAATACAAAAGCCAGGGTTAAACTTCCAAAAGCCCATTTATCAGAGGTCTCAGAATCGGGGAATAAGCTTGAAACTATAAAGTATATGAATAGCAAACAATCCAATGAGGATGTTATAATTGAGCTTGGATCAGGAAATTTCAAATTTGAATATCCTTACAAGCTTGAACAATAGTTCGACTGCGTCTATTCTCTTTCTTTTAATATGCTATTGATCTGACTCAGTTCTTCCTTCGAAAAATTCAGATTTCCAAGGCATTTTAAGGAATCTTCAAGCTGGCCAACATTTCGGGCACCTATGAGGACAGAAGTAACCCTGGGTTCATGCAATACCCAGGACAGAGACATCTGAGCAAGTGTCTGGTCTCGAGTTATAGCAATTTCATTAAGTTGTTGAAGTTGCTTAACAACCTCTTGAGTTATGGCTGATCGCTGAAGGAATCCGTGTGGATTTGCTGCTCTAGAATCTTCGGGAATTCCATTTAAATATTTGTTTGAGAGCATTCCCTGAGCAAGGGGTGAGAAGGCAATACAACCAATACCTTCTTCCTCGAGCGTGTCTAGCAGTCCACCTTCTACCCAGCGCACCAACATGGAATATTTAGGCTGATGAATAAGGCATGGAGTGCCCAGTTCTTTCAAGATTTTACTTGCCTGTGCTGTTTGTTCTGCTGTATAATTTGAAATACCTGCATATAAGGCTTTCCCTTGCCGAACAGCATGATCAAGAGCCCCCATTGTTTCTTCTAAAGGAGTGTTTGGATCAGGTCGGTGAGAGTAAAAAATGTCTACATAGTTCAGCTTCATTCTTTTTAGGCTCTGATCCAGACTTGAGAGTAAATATTTACGCGAACCCCATTCTCCATAGGGACCATCCCACATAAGATAGCCAGCTTTTGTAGAAATGATCAATTCATCCCGGTAGGACTTAAAGTCTTTTTTGAAAATCTTACCAAAGTTTTTTTCTGCTGTACCTGGTAAAGGCCCATAGTTATTAGCAAGATCGAAATGAGTTATTCCATGGTCAAAAGCGGAGAAGAGGATTTCCTTGGCATTTTTAAAATCATCGACAGAACCAAAGTTATGCCATAAGCCCAAAGAAACTGCAGGTAGCTGCAAACCGCTCTTTCCACAGCGATTGTATTGCATTTCAGAATAACGGGTAGGATTTGGGGAATAAGTCATAGCAGATTATTTTAGAATTGAAATGCTTAAAATTATAACAAATAAACGTAAATCTATTTTTTGATTTCTTTTTAATGGAAATGATATGCTTTTGTTTAAAATTTTATAAATCCCTACTTAAAATTTTGATACTTTTATTTTCGATTTAAATTATCATGGGAAATCTGAAAATATACCAGGCTTCAGCTGGATCAGGCAAAACATATACCTTGGCATTTGAATATATTCTACTGCTTTTTAAACATAATGAGGCCTATCGAAATATCCTTGCTGTCACATTTACCAACAAGGCAGCTGGAGAGATGAAAGGTCGGATATTGGAGAAGTTGTACCTGATGTCGGCAGGTAAAGAAAATGACTATTCACTAAAAGTTCAAAATATACTGCACATTGATCCTGAGGAAATTAAAGTTAAGAGTAACAGGATTCTAAAGTTCATACTCCATAATTATTCAAGGTTTTCTATCCAGACAATCGATAGCTTCTTTCAAAAAATAATTCGATCTTTTGCCATGGAGCTTGGCCTTCAATATAGTTATGCTTTACAATTAAATATCACCAAAGTACTAAATTCTTCAGTAGATGCCTTATTGTTAAATTCAAATACTGATGAGGAGCTTAGAAAATGGCTGATCCTTTTTGCAGAGGCAAAAATGAATGAGGGGAAATCCTGGAACTTTAAAAAAGACATTTTTAACCTTGGAAAAGAATTATTTTCTGAAAAGGTAAAAATGTACAGTACGGCATTATATGAGTTTGCTGGGAGCATAGAATCAAAGAAAAACTATTTAGTTGAACTAAATAAGATTGTTAAAACATTTGAAAAGGAACTGTCTAGTATTGGATATAAAGGCCTGGATGAAATGAATCAATACTCGGTGTTCTTTGAGGATTTCTATTATAAGAGAACAGGTCCTGCAGGGCATTTTCAAAAAATTACATTAAATAAAGATTATTCCCCCAATTCGCATGTTTATAAGGTTTTAAGTGATCCTGAGAAATGGGTTTCGAAGTCGATGCCAAATCGTTCTGAATTAATTAGAGTTGCGAAAAACAGACTGCATCCGTTACTTGAGGAAGCTGTAAAAATTTATGAATCATCCTATATTCAGTATAATACAGCAAAAATCCTTTTGAGCCAATTCTATACCCTGGGAATCTTAACAGATTTGCAGAAAATCATTCAGAAATATTCCAGAGATCAAAATGAGTTTCTTATATCAGATATGGCAAGTTTCCTATATCGAATTATTGATAATAATGATGCTCCTTTTATATATGAAAAAATTGGATCCATATTTACTCATTACTTCCTGGATGAGTTCCAGGATACTTCCTTTATCCAATGGAAGAACTTTAGGCCACTTATTGGTAATAGTCTGGCCACAGGCCATGGAAACCTGGTAGTAGGGGATGTGAAGCAATCCATTTACCGATGGAGAAATAGCGATTGGAAAATCCTGAAAGAAGTTATATATGATGATTTTAATGCATTTAACCTTATTGACAGAAGCCTGGATTCAAACTATAGAAGCAGAGAGAATATAGTCAATTTCAACAATGCCTTTTTTTCTGTTGCACCTGACATCCTTCAGGAAGAATTCAATAGTACTTTTGATTCATCATTATTCGATGAAAAGCAGTCGAATGACATGATGGATAAAATATCCTTGATTTATGAAAATGTTGTTCAAAAAGCAGCAAGGACGGTTTGTCCTGAGGGAGGAGCAGTTAGAATACAGCTTTTTGAAGATGATAAGGAGGAGAAATGGGTGGAGAAGGTTGACGAGGAGTTACCAGTCTCAATTATTGAACTGATAAATAGGGGTGTAGAACCTGGTGATATTGCTATTCTGGTTCGAACCCATAAGGAAGGAAAAAGAGCTGTCGATTCCATATTAGATCACAGGCAAAAGAATGATGGTGAAGGGATGGAAGAATTCTCGATTATGTCGAATGAGTCTTTGTATATCAAGAATTCAGCTCCAGTTCGATTTCTGGTTTGCCTGCTTCGCTACCTCGATAATCCAGGGGATAAACTAAATCTGGCAGAACTTTATTTTGAATATTTGACCATTAAGCCAAGCCTTACTTCAGCTGAGAATATAAAAACAATTACCAGCCTGTTGAGGTCAGATATTGTAAAGGCTATTTTTTCACCTGAAGAAATTATTGAACTATCCTTTTTGAAGAAATTGTCTCTTTCTGAAATTTTAGAGGGAGCCATCAGGGTGTTCTCCATTGGAAAAGAACCTGCGGATGTTCCTTATATTCAGGCATTCATGGGTGAAGTAATGGATTATACCAGAGATAACCCTGGAGATATTGTAAGTTTCCTGAATTGGTGGGATGAAGAGGGTGTAAAAAAATCACTGACCGTACCAGAGGGAAGTAATGCCTTGCAAGTGCTAACAATACACAAATCAAAAGGATTGCAGTTCAAACATGTGTTTATCCCATATGCAGGATGGTCATTTGATCATTCAGGTCAAAAAGCACCTATTCTATGGTGTGATATGAGTAATAAACCCGGCCCTTTTAGTGATTTACCACTTGTTCCGGTTAAGTATAGCTCACATTTAGTTGATAGTTATCTAAATAAGGAGTATTTCCAGGAAAAGCTGGATTCGTATATCGACAATATAAATTTGCTGTATGTAGCCTTTACCAGGGCTGAGGATGGTCTATATCTTTATGGGCCAAAAAATAAAAAGATTACTTCCTCTGTTGCCGGATTGGTATCCAATAGTCTTGATAAAACAGCAGAAGTATCTGATGATCAGTTACTAAATCTTTCAGAGTATTGGGGCCAGGAAAGGGACCAGTGGCAATATGGAATTTTGCCTGAAGTTTGTGAAGAAAGTAAAATGGATGAGGTCAGGAGTATAGAATTGGATGCTTACTCCGGGTGGCCAGGATTCTCCCGTATGCGTTTGAAGTACCAGGGACTTGAGTTTTTCTCAGAGGATAGGGCTGAAAAAATTCGGAAGGGGACAATTTTACATGAGTTATTCGAACATATTAAAACAAAGGATGATGTAAATAATGCTGTTGAATTATTAAACGAACAGGGGAAAATTAGATCTGATGAAAAGCAAAGTTACTTAACTCATGTTACGAAGATTATTTCTAATCCTGATGTGTCAGATTGGTTCAGCGGTAAATGGGAGGTAAAATCCGAAGCAGGTATTTTGCTGAAATCTGGAAAAACCAGAAGGCCAGATAGAGTAATGATTGATATGAACAGGATTATCGTTGTAGATTATAAATTTGGTGAAGTCAAGTCTGAAAGTCACATAAGACAGATGAAAGGGTATATAAATAGTTTACAGCAGATGGGATATGAAAATGTGATGGGATATTTATGGTATGTTGAACTGGAGAGTGTAGATGAGATTAAATTGGAACATAAGAATTAGTCCCATTAGCAAGGCTGGGATTTTTAACAAGTGTATGGAATGATGAGTGATATTTTATATCCATGGAAACATGAGCGTAGGTTTAATACTTACTCCAATTATTTTAAAAGCACTTTTGGAGAAAGAGTTCAGAAGGTGTCAGTTGATGCTGGGTTTACCTGCCCAAACAGAGATGGTTCAATTAGCAAAGGTGGATGTACATATTGTAATAACGATGCATTCAGTCCATCATACTGTATGCCACAGAAATCAGTTAAACAACAAATTCTTGAGGGGATTGAGTTTCACAAAAAAAGGTACCGCCGAGCGAATAAGTACCTTGCCTATTTCCAGGCATACTCAAATACATATGCTCCACTGGAACTCCTGCAGAAGTTGTATGATGAGGCATTAGAGGTTCCGGGAATTATCGGATTGGTTATTGGTACCAGGCCCGACTGTATTGACGAAGAGAAGCTGGAATACTTCAGTCATCTTTCAAAAACAAAATACTTGATTCTTGAATATGGATTAGAATCGTGTTATAATAAAACCTTAGATAGAATTAATAGACAGCATAGCTTTGAGCAAAGTGTAGAGGCCATCGAAGCCACTGCTGGCAAAGGAATCAGAACCGGAGCACATTTGATTTTTGGTCTTCCGGGAGAGACTCGCGATGAAATGCTTGCAGAGGCAGGTATAATTTCAACCTTGCCTTTAAATAATGTTAAGTTTCATCAATTGCAGATTATTAAGGGAACTATTATGGCAAGGGAATATGAACTTAATCCAGATAATTTTTCATTATTCTCCTGGGAAGAATATAGAGAGTTTATGGTTGATTTCCTGGAGAGACTTAATCCTGATTTTGTCGTTGAGAGAATTACAGGCGAAGCTCCGCCTCGTTTTATTTCAGGTCCACGCTGGGGTTTGAAAAGAACAGATCAAATACTTGGCCTTTTTGAGCAAAGACTATTGGAGAGAAATACATGGCAGGGGAGATTATATAGCGTGCAGAATGCATAAATGGTTAATTATGGAAACATTTCTGGGTAAAGTTGCTGATGAAGTCTATAAAAGAGAAAAAAACACTCTTCATGAATGTTGTTTTGTATTTCCGGGTAGGCGGGCAACACTTTTCTTTTCAAAATATTTGTCTTCTCATCTTGAAAAAGCAACATGGTCACCTGATTTTTTAACAATTACTGACCTAATGACCAGGATATCAGGCTACAGACTGGCTGATTCCTTTCAGCTTATATTCCTGATTTATAAGTTATATAAGGAAAAGACAACCCATCCTGAGAGTTTTGATGTTTTCTATTCATTTGCCGAGGTTTTATTGAATGACTTTAATGACATAGATAAGAATTTGGTTAATGCCTCAGATCTATTTAAAAATTTGAGTTCCCTTAAGATGTTGGATGATGCCTATAATTATCTAACTGAAGACCAACGTGAGGTGATTCAATCATTCTGGTCGCATTTCGAAACAGAAAATCTATCTGATGAGAAGGAGAAATTTACAGGTATTTGGGGACTTCTGGCAAGCTTGTATTCCGATTTACAAAATGAGCTAAGGAAATCTGGTGCAGTTTATGAAGGAATGATCTATAGAAAAGTAGTAGAAATGACCAGGGAAAATCAGACCCTGGATATACCTTATCGAAAAATCTACTTTATTGGTTTTAATGCGCTTACAGTCAGCGAGAAAGAAATACTTAAGTTTTTGCAAAAATCCGACAAAGCAGAATTCATTTGGGATTATGACAATTCATATGTAAAGGATAGAATGAATGAGGCAGGATATTTCATACGAGAAGATAAGAAAGACTTCACTGAAATATATATTGGGGATTCATATGACCATCTTCTTTCAGGTGGGAAAAACATTGAAATTATTGCTTCTCCTACTGATCCGGGTCAGGTTAAAATAATGACGCATGAACTTTCAGAATGGTATAAAAACAAGAACTTTCATGAGAATAATACAGCAGTAGTATTGGCGGATGAGCATCTGATTTCCCAGGTGATCCACTCTATTCCAGCAGAGTTCAGTGATATAAATGTAACAATGGGATACCCGGTTAAAGATACGCCTGTATTTAGCCTTGTGGAGTGTCTTGTCGATTTGCAAAAGAATAAGAAAGAGGCAAATTTCTATTATAAAGATATTATCCGAGTTCTGGACCATCAATATATCTCTTTTCTTAAAATTGAAGAGTTTAGCACTTTGAAAGAAGAGATTTTGTCACAGAATCGGATATATATTGGAGAGAAGTCATTCCCTGCCCAGGAATTAGGAAGATTGATCTTTACACCAATAAATGATTCACTTGAATTAACTGATTACCTTAGAGAGATACTATATAATATATATCTTTTAAATTCTGATAATGAGGAGCTCGAGGAGGGTGCTATGGATCTGCAGAAAGAATATTTATACAATGTATACCTTGCCTTGAATCGGCTCAGGGATATTCTTGGAGAGAATGAGCCTACAATGAATATCGATACCTTTTTCAAAATTCTAAAGAAAATAATAGGAGGGATGATTATTCCCTTTTCAGGTGAACCATTAAGGGGCTTGCAGGTAATGGGTGTTCTTGAAACCCGGGCTCTTGATTTTGAGAATTTGATTATCCTTTCAATGAATGAAGGTATTTTTCCCAGGTCTGGAGCAGGGGCTTCTGTGATTCCCTACAGCCTAAGGAAGGGCTTTGGCCTTCCAACAGTCGAGTATCAGGATAGGATATATGCATATTATTTTTATAGATTGATCCAAAGAGCCAGGAACATTAGGTTTGTTTACAATACTAAAACAGAAGGAATCAGAACTGGGGAGATGAGTCGATTTTTATATCAACTTAAGTATCTCAATTATTTCCCAATGATTGAGAAAAATCTTTCTGTAATTGTAAATCAGCAAAAGAAGAATGAGATCGTAGTTGAGAAATCAATAGTTGAAATGGATATTCTGAAGAGGTTTTATTCCTCTGATTGGTCCTATCTTTCTCCATCAGGACTTAATTCTTATCTAAACTGCTCCCTTAAATTTTATTTTCGATATGTGGCAGGAGTGAAAGAACCGGAGAAAGTGACAGAAGAAGTTGATCCTATGGTATTCGGTAACCTTCTGCATATGACCATGAAGATTCTCTATGAAAGCTATAAGAACTCTGAACTTACAGTTGATGAAATTAAGATTCTCACTAAACAAGATGACCTTATTCAGAAAACTATAGAGAAATCTATTAAAACTGAGTGGCTGAAATCAGAACGAGATATTGAGTTGAAAGGCAGAAACCTAATAGCAAAGGAGATATTATTGCGTTATGTTAAGCAAATTTTGAAAGTGGATAGTAGAATAGCACCTATAGTTATTAGGGGACTGGAAGATGAATTCAGAAAGGAAGTTAAACTAAATATAAATGCTTCCCAGGTTCGTGTTAGAATTGGTGGTAAAGTCGACCGTATTGATGAAGTTGCTGGGAAGTACAGAGTTATAGATTATAAGACAGGGAGTGTAAATAAGAAATTTCCAAATATCGAAAGCCTGTTTACCCGTAACGATGATAAAAGAAATAGTGAAGCATTCCAGACCTTGTTATATTGTTGGTTGTACGATAAATCGGGTAAGTTGGCACTAACTCCTGGACTTTATGATATTAAGGGAATGAATGAGGATAACTTCACTCCAGAATTTAAGATGGGAGGTACAGAATTTCTTGATTTTTACTTGGTAAGTGAAGAGTTCGAAAGACATTTGGAAGATTTGATAAGTGAGATTTTTAACCCAAATATTGCTTTCAGCCAGACGGAAAATCTTACGACATGTAAGAATTGTGATTACATAAATATTTGTAAAAGAGACGAGTAAAATGTATTATAGTTTCACTGAAAGACCGAAGTTTATCACTCCCTTATAGCCATAGCCCAGCTCAAAAAAACCACCAATTGACTTGCCAAACCTGAATCCCACAGCACTTATGTGAAATGCAAGTTGTCCAGGTTTCTCAACATTTCCCTCTCCTTCTACAGGCAGGTATTGGATGTTCTGAAAAGCATAACCGATAGCAAGACCAGCATACATCTGGAAAGAGGGTTTGCTAACATAGTTAAAATTTGCCAGGCCAGTCATTATATAATACTGCCTGTTCAGTTTTCCAAGAAATTCATCCTGCGACCATGCTTCCTGATCAATTCTATGATACCCTCCCTCAATTCCAACAGATATACTCTTTACAGGGGAATACCTATATCCAAAAAAGAATGTACCACTACCATTTTTATATACTGTATTTACATAACCCACAGAGACCAGTGTAATGGCTAAATTTACAGTAACTTCTTGTACATCATAGTGAATAACCGTTCCGTAACCTAAAACTATTTCATGCTTATTACTCTGGGCCTGAAGCAGTGCCTGACTGGTAAGAATTAAGCCAATAATGAATACAATCTTTTTCATCTTTTCCCTGAATTAATTTATAATTAATCATAAGGGCAAGTCGAAATGTTTTTTATTTACTTGCTATACAGGGGTATACGTGTAGGTTTCTCGAATGGTTACAAGAATTATTACTCAAGGAATAAAGAAGAGGTTTAAATAAATTTGTAAGTAATGAAAATACTGCATTGAATTAATCCGCATTTTCATCAAGAAGTCCAGGCCTTAGCAAGCGGGTCCTTTCTTTTGATTTTTCAAACCTCCATTTTTCAATTTCTTTAAAGTTTCCCGAAAGAAGTACTTTTGGAACTTTCCAAGAATTGAAATCTTCGGGTCGGGTATAAACAGGAGGTGCTAAAAGTCCGTCCTGAAAGGAATCGGTTAGAGCAGAGGTCTCGTCTGAAATTACACCTGGTATTAAGCGAGCAATAGCATCTGTTATTACGGCTGCGGCCAATTCTCCACCAGATAATACATAATCACCAATAGAAATTTCACGCGTAATCAAATGATCACGTATCCTTTGATCTACTCCTTTATAGTGTCCACACAAAATGATCAAATTCTTATAGGTTGAAAGCTCGTTGGCTACTCCCTGATTGAATAGTTTTCCATCTGGTGAAGTATAAATTATTTCATCATATTGCCTTTGGGCTTTTAATGATTCAATTGCGTGAAATACAGGTTCTATTTTCATTACCATCCCTGCTCCTCCACCAAAAGTATAGTCATCAACACTTTTATGTTTGTCGGTGGAAAACTGCCTGAGATTGTGTGTTTGAATCTCAACCAGACCTTTTTCTGTTGCTCTTTTTACGATAGAATGATTGAATGGGCTTTGTATAAGTTCAGGCAGAACAGTTATAATGTCTATGCGCATGAATGTCTGGTTTTAGTTATTTTGTGAAATATCTACAGGCAATTCTTCTGTTTCAGGATACTCTTTTTTGAATATGCAATTTTTGAGGAGACGATATTGTGGGAAATAATCTCGCATAAGTATAGCCCGTGTCATCCTTTCAGGAATTTCATAATTAATTTCATACTGCACTGTTGAGGAAGCTTTTATATAAGTTGATGCTATTTCATCCAATTCTCTGTAATATTCCTGGTAATAATAACCTCTTTTTCCGGTTATCCATTTATATTCTGCTTCAAGATTTCTTCCCCTGAGGTCATAGGAGAGAAACTTATTTCCACTTTTTATTATTGCAATGCTGTCTTCTACTAAAATGTAATCTCTATCAATAAGGGTAGTACTCTCAAAAATATCCAGTTTTGTATCAACATGCCAAATTCCTTCAATGGGGTCAAGGCTATCGGCGTGCTCATCAAAGTAGTTCTCAAAATCTTCACGTGATCTAAGAAGTGAAGAATCAGGCAAAGGGTTTTCCTGGCCGTTTATAATTTCAACCCCATAAAAGTTAAGCCCCCTTTTTGCTTTTTCTATTACATTAATTTTATAAACCTTTTCCTTGAGTGGGGGAAACCATAACTGAAACTCGAGATCTTGAGTCAATGTACCTATTTTATCCATTTTTGGGCACATTGTAATATTCTTTGCCATAACCATAAACATGACATCATTTGATCCGTAGGGTGTAATATGGAAAGAGTTTTCTGCACAAATCCAGGCTTCACCTATAGGCCTGAAATAAAAGTCAATAATTGTGAATTGTTCGGTTAGTTCAATCTGTTTTATATATATATTCTCCTCACTCTGGCGACCTACTTCTGGAAATATAGTAACCTGGGCCTCAGAATTGTATGACAATAGTAAAATGGATATTATGAGGAGGTAGTATCTCATTGCTGATTCTAAGTTTCACCTAAAGTTATAAAAATTTGTCGATTTATTATCAATACTCAATTTTGTATTCCCTCCATAATGGAGAATTGAGGTTAAAATATTTAAAAAGAAAAACCACCCTGGTAAGAGTGGTTTCTTAAAATATATAAAGCCATTTCTAGCTTTTCGTTTCCTAGATAATGGATTAGATGGGTTAAAAAGCAACTATTATACCTCCTGTAAAGTCACCCTGAACAAGGCTGGAAGTTGCGCTTACACCACCACCACCAGTGCCTACCCAAATTCCATTGAAATAGAGTGGCACCAACAATCGGGCTTGCAACCGGATACCCAAATTTTCAATGGGGAAAAACTTAAGTCCTCCTGATAGACCAAATGAAAACCTCCATCTGTCGCCATCGTTTCCTTCCTGATCAGAAAAGATTGTAGCTCCAAGTCCAGCACCTACAAAGGGTCTGAACATTGTTTCTTCCATAAATTGTCTAAAACCTCCCACCTGAATATAATTGGTGGCTACCTTCGTATAAACATATGGTTCATCTGCATATACTCTGACTGTAAGGTCTGAAACCAGGCGGTTGTACATTACTTCAATCAGATAATCTGGTGCAACTTCATAACCGACTATTACACCCCAATTCTGTCCATCCTCAAGTTTAATGGCTCCGTTATAAAAATTAACCTTTCCACCCAACATATATCCAGTATACCCGGTAATTTCAAGTCCCACCTGGGAGAAACTCTTAAATGGAGCGATTAGAAGTAATAGGACAAATCCAAAAAGTATTCCTTTTTTCATGATTTTTTTATTTAGTTTAAAAAAGAAACACCTGGTATTATGATTAAAGTAACCAGGTGTTAAGCATTTATTTTTAAATGTTTTTCTAATTGCCAAACTTAAATCCTACACTGAATGTAAGGTAGGATTGGCCTTCTACATCTCCCGCTGTAAGTGAGTTGTCATAGCGGGCATTTACATACACACCGGTCCCGTAGGAGAAGTTCCAGAATAATCCAACCTCAGGATAAAAACCAAAATGCCACTTCTTAGTTTCGGCATAATATATACCCATATCCGTTCTCACATTTTGACTATACGCACCAATACCAGCACCAACATAAGGAGAAACCTCTCCTCCGGAATTAAAGTGGTAACGGGCACCTGCAGTTATAGGAAATGAATTTATGTACCGGAATTGCTTCCCAGTGATGGTACGGGAATCTTCAGTATATGAATCAGAAGGCATCTCTTCATAAAAGGTATGCCATGAAAACCTTACATTAATATCCAGGTCGTCAGTAATAAACCTTCCTACGCTGAAACTAAAACCTCTAAAACTGGTTTTCTGAATAAAATCCTTTGTGTTTCCCAGGGGAATTGACATATCATAAGACAGATTCGTATACCATTCCTGCCCAAAACTATTGAAGGATATTGCCAGAGCTGCAATAACTATATAGTATCTTATTTTTTTCATAATTCTTATTTTATAATGTTTTTACTATTCGTTGAATTATTTAGACAGGTAAGGAGACTGTTCAAAAGATTGATTAATACTGTTCTCTACCCTTGATAACGTATTCTGTTGATTTCCGCTAAGTAAACCATTCATAGTGGCTTGCCAGATTACTGGAATAGTATCGTTGGCAGGAGAAATTCCATCTTCATTAACCATTTCAATCAACAGCGTACCTGCAGAATAGCTATAAGTTACAGGATATCCATACCAGGGATAACCGGGATAATAACCACCCCAGCCCCAACCAGGATAATAACCACCCCACCAGCCACCACCAACCCAGCCAGTGCCTGAATAAGTTGTTGAAAAAGCTATTAAGGCTACAACTACATTTGCTGAATCAACCAGAATGGAATCAGGTATACTTTGATTTTTAAGTCTGGTATAGCCTGCTGCATCAAGATTGGTAGCAACAAGAGAAATTGCAGCTGCATCATGCGTACGGTCAACTTCATCT
>JASJGS010000141.1:0-12686 GCA_033791445.1 Bacteroidales bacterium
GATATGCCTGTATTTAAAGGGATAAGAAGTTTTCCTAGTGGATAATAATGGCTATATTTGAATAAAGAATTTCATCCTTTAATACTACTAAACTAACTCCTTTTTTACAATGAGAACAAAACCCAGGTTAAGTTTCTGGCAAATCTGGAATATGAGTTTTGGATTCTTAGGGATCCAATTTGGATTTGCACTTCAGAATGCCAATGTAAGCCGAATATTTGAATCACTTGGAGCAAAGGTTGAAAATATTCCCATTTTATGGATTGCTGCTCCCTTAACGGGCCTTATAATCCAGCCGATTATTGGCCATATGAGCGATAATACCTGGAACAAGCTTGGACGTAGAAGACCCTATTTCCTCGTCGGGGCCATACTTGCTTCCATTTCGCTTTTTTTCATGCCCAACTCACCTGCTTTATGGATCGCAGCCGGCATGCTCTGGATCATGGATGCTTCCATAAATGTATCAATGGAACCTTTCCGTGCTTTTGTTGGGGACATGCTTTCATCTGAACAAAGAACAAGGGGATTTGCCATGCAAAGTTTCTTTATTGGAACAGGAGCTGTTATCGCCTCTGCTCTACCCTATATCATGACAAACTGGTTTGGTGTATCCACAACGCCTCTTGAAGGTCAGGCAATTCCTCCTAATGTTAAATTATCATTTTATATTGGTGGTACAGTTTTTCTTCTGGCTGTACTTTGGACCGTTCTCAAGACCAGGGAATATTCACCACAGGAGTTAAAAGAGTTTGAAGAAAGTGCAAAATCAGAGAATAAACTTAATTCCGTTGATCATAATAGTGTATTTAAAGAACCAAACTTCCTAAAGAAAGGATTGTATTGGTTAGTGGGAGGCATTCTCTTAAGTCTTCTTTTTTATTGGTGGTCAGCCGAAGGTCAATTATATATTCTTTCTTTCGGTTTAATTGGATTTGGATTATTACAACTGGTAACCCATGCTATCAGGGCTTCTGGCAAGAGAAATAGTGGACTGGTGGAGGTCTTAACTGACCTTTTTAGTATGCCCAAAACCATGGTTCAACTGGCCTTCGTTCAGTTTTTTTCCTGGTTTGCTCTTTTTGCAATGTGGATTTATACTACTTCTGCCGTTACCAGCCATATATATGGAACCAGTGACACTTCTTCTGCTCTTTACAATGAGGGAGCAAATTGGGTTGGAATATTGTTTGCGGTGTATAATGGATTTGCCGCTGCCGTAGCCTTTCTACTACCTGTGGTTGCTAAATATACCAACCGCCGCATTACTCACATGATAAGTCTAATAGCGGGTGGTCTTGGACTGGTATCCATTTACTTCATAAAAGACCCGAACCTATTAGTTATTCCTATGGTTGGAATAGGTATTGCCTGGGCAAGTATCCTTGCTATGCCTTATGCAATATTAACCGGTTCTCTACCTGGAAATAAAATGGGGACCTACATGGGTATTTTCAATTTCTTTATTGTAATACCACAAATAATGGCAGCCAGTATCTTAGGTTTCTTGGTCACGCATCTTTATAACGGAGAAACAATATATGCCTTAATAACCGGCGGAATATCCATGTTTGTTGCAGCCATACTTGTCCTTTTTGTTAATGATGTTGACGACAGGTAAAACAAAGGCATTGACTCAAAAAACTAAAAAGAAAAGTAAATTTGAATCTTGTTCGATATAAAAATATTTATACATGAGTCCAGAACTAAAATATGACGAATGGCTGATTGTTGAAGAGAGCTTCATCCCAGAGAATAACAGGGCATCTGAAAGCATCTTTTCAATTGGCAATGGAAAGATGGGCCAACGTGCAAATTTTGAAGAATCTTACTCTGGCAATTCTCTTCAGGGAAGCTACATTGCTGGTATTTATTATCCTGATAAAACGAGAGTTGGCTGGTGGAAAAATGGCTACCCGGAATATTTTGCCAAAGTATTGAATTCCGCGAATTGGATTGGAATTGACATTAAAGTCAACAAGCAAACTCTGGATCTTTCGAAATGTACCGTTCGAGAATTTAGAAGAGTCTTAAATATGAAGGAAGGCTACCTAAAAAGAACTTTCAAGGCTGAACTGCAAAATGGAAACCTTATTGAAGTCGAAAGTAAAAGATTCCTGAGTATTGTTGATACAAGAATTGGAGCCATTAAATACTCAATTAAAGCTGCAAATTTTAAGGGCAAATTAGAACTCACTCCTTATATTGATCTGGATATAAGTAATGAAGATTCAAACTATGGAGAAAAGTTTTGGAAAGAAGAATCAAAAATAGTTTTAGAAAACGAAGGCTATTTATTAGGGAAAACAAAGAAGCTTGACTTCTATGTTTGTTCGGGAATGAAATTTAATATTGAAAAAAATAGTATCCCTATTTCCAATCAGGTAATAAAAATTGAAAAGCAAAAATATATTGCCAATTCCTGCGAAGTTGAAGTTGAACAAAATGATACGGTCATAATTTATAAATACGCAGCAAATTTATCTACACAGGATTATGAATTAGCTGATTTAATTGAAGAAACGAAAAAAGCTGTTCATGGTGCCCAAAAACTTGGCTTTGCTCAATTGCTAAATGAACAAGCTAATGCATGGGAGCAGAAATGGGAAGAGAGTGATATTGAAATAAAAGGAGACATTTCGGCACAACAGGCTATTCGTTTTAATATTTTTCAGCTAAACCAGACCTATACAGGTGAAGATGAAAGGCTTAATATTGGACCAAAAGGCTTTACTGGTGAAAAATATGGAGGAAGTACCTATTGGGATACAGAAGCCTTTGCATTACCATTTTATCTGAGTACTGCTAGCCCCAAAGCGTCCAGGAACCTCCTTCTTTACCGATATAAACACCTTGGAAAAGCGATTGAGAATGCTGAAAAACTGGGCTTTGTCAATGGTGCTGCCTTGTATCCGATGGTAACCATGAATGGGGAAGAATGCCACAACGAATGGGAAATTACCTTTGAAGAAATTCATCGCAATGGGGCAATTGCCTATGCAATTTTCAATTATATAAGGCATACAGGCGATGAAAGCTATTTGTCAGATTATGGCCTGGAAGTTCTAATTGGTATCTCAAGATTTTGGAGCCAAAGAGCCACTCTTTCCCCCATTAAAGGTAAATACGTTATTCTAGGGGTAACAGGGCCTAATGAATATGAGAACAATGTAAACAACAACTGGTATACCAATATCATTGCTTCCTGGACACTTGAATATAGCCTTGAAAGTCTTAAAAAAGCAGAGTCTTCAAGCCCGGAAAAGCTCAAGAAACTTATCAATAGATTAGATTTTGACTTAAATGAAGAAACCAATAAGTGGAAAGATATCGTTCAAAACATGTATTACCCTGTAAGCGAAGATAATGGGATTTTTCTCCAGCAGGATGGGTATTTGGATAAAGAAAATATATTGGTTCAGGACATCAACCCATTAGAAAGACCTTTGAATCAAAACTGGTCATGGGACAGGATTTTACGTTCTCCTTTTATAAAGCAGGCTGATGTTCTTCAGGGAATTTACTTCTTTGAAGAGAAATACAAGCTGGATACTATTCGTAAGAACTTTTATTATTATGAACCAAGAACGGTACATGAGTCGTCGCTATCAGCTTGTATCCATGCTATTATTGCAGCTAAAATAGGAGATATCGAAACTGCCTATAACATGTTCCTCCGAACAGCTCGTCTTGACCTGGATGACTACAATAGGGAAGTTGAAGAGGGATTACATATTACGAGTATGGCCGGAACCTGGCTGGTAATTGTCGAAGGCTTTGGGGGATTAAGGGTAAGAAATGGAAACATTTTAATTAATCCAGTCATTCCAGATAAATGGGACTCCTATTCATTTAACATACGATTTAGGGGGAATCAGTTAAATTTCACGGTAAATCATAAAACTTTTGATGTTACAAATAAACAAGGTGGAGAAATAACAGTACTTATTGGTGAAAATAAATATTCAATTGACAAAGGCAATACATTATCTCTTGATGTAATTTAAAGAGTATTTTCTCAAGTTGATTTCATTTTATATTATCTTTATGCGCCGAATGTATATACATTTTTAATCAATTAATCTATAAAAAATAATTCTTATGAAATTCAGGTCAGGTGTATTGTATGGCGATGAGATAAAAGCTCTTTTCAACTATGCAAATGAAAAAAACTTCGCTATTCCAGCAGTTAATGTTGTTGGAACCAACTCAGTAAATGCTGTATTGGAGACAGCCAGTAGAGTTAATTCTCCAGTTATTGTCCAATTCTCAAATGGGGGAGCAGTATTTTTTGGAGGAAAGGGTCTTTCAAATGAAAGTCAGCAGGCTGCTATTGCAGGTGGTATATCCGGTGCACTTCATGTACATACCATGGCTGAATATTATGGTGTACCGGTAATTTTACATACCGACCATGCGGCTAAAAAACTACTGCCCTGGATTGATGGCTTGCTTGATGCAGGCGAAACCTATTTTAAACAGACTGGAGTTCCTTTATATAGTTCTCATATGCTCGATCTTTCTGAGGAAAATCTCGAGGAAAACATTGAAATATGTAAAAAATATCTTGCAAGAATGAGCAAGATAGGTATGACCCTTGAAATTGAATTGGGAATTACCGGTGGTGAGGAAGATGGTGTGGATAATACTGAAATCGATAGCTCTCGCCTTTATACACAGCCGGAAGAAGTTGCCTATGCATACGAGGAATTATCAAAAGTAAGTGATTCATTTACAATCGCTGCATCTTTTGGTAATGTGCATGGTGTGTACAAACCAGGAAATGTTGAATTAAAACCTGAAATTCTTAAAAATTCTCAGGAATACATTCAGCAAAAGTATGGCACCGATGCCAATCCGGTAAATTTTGTTTTTCACGGTGGTTCTGGATCAGAAAAAGCTCAAATTACGGAGGCTATTGATTATGGGGTTATTAAAATGAACCTAGATACAGACATGCAATGGGCATTCTGGGATGGTGTAAGATTGTATTATAAAGATAAGGAAGGATATCTACAGGCTCAAATTGGGAATCCTGATGGTGACGATAAACCAAATAAGAAATATTATGACCCAAGAGCTTGGCTGAGAAAGGGTGAGGAAAGTTTCATTGTAAGATTAACGGAGGCCTTTGAAGATCTAAATGCTCTGAACAAGAACGTTTAATAAATATTCATTTGCAATATTATTACCGGGGCATGATGAGCAATGTTTATCATTCCCCGGTTTTTTATTGCAGGCAGGAAATAAACAAATAAAAAGCAAGATTAATACTAATAATAACCTTCAACCATGACAAAATTTAATAAGCCTAAAAGTCGATATATATTATTGACTGTATTAATTGGTTTTATTTCCCTATGCAATAATAATATGAAAGCCGAATCTAATTCAAAGTCCAGTCAGTCAGCAAAGATATTTAGTTCAAATGCAGGTGAAATTCAATATTTGCTATATCTGCCAGGTAATTATAAAAAGACCGAATTACCACTCATCATGTTCCTTCATGGTGCTGGTGAAAGGGGTTCAAATATAGAGCTTGTAAAAAAACATGGCCCACCAAAACTTGTTGAACAAAACGATTTCCCATTTATTATTGTTTCTCCTCAGTGTCCGGCCGAAAAATGGTGGGATATAAATCTTCTAAATGAATTATTAGACGAAGTAACTAAATTATACAAAGTAGATAAAAGTCGAATATATCTTACCGGGCTTAGCATGGGTGGCTATGGAACATGGGCTCTGGCTGCAAAGTATCCTCAGAAATTCGCAGCAATTGCACCGATTTGTGGAGGTGGAGACCCTAATAATGCTGAGTCAATCAAATCCATTCCAACCTGGGTATTTCATGGTGCGAAAGATTCAGTTGTCCCTCTTTCAGAATCTGAAAAAATGGTTAAAGCCCTGAGAAAGGTGGACGGATTTGTAACATTTACTGTTTATCCCGAAGCAGGTCACGATTCATGGACTGATACATACAACAATGAAGCCCTTTATGATTGGTTTCTTAACTACCAGAAAAAATAAAACAATATATACCATCTAAAGAATTAATTATGGAAAAGACTATACTTATTGGCTTGGTTATTACCATATTATCTTTGCTTGCTTTCTTTGGCTGTAAACAGAAAGCGCTAAAAAAAGAGCTGGAACGAATCCCTTTTAGTAGCGAAGTTGTACATCCGGAATGGACAAATAACATCAATATCTATGAAGTAAATGTCCGTCAATATACTGAAGAAGGAACATTTAAGGCCTTTCAAAAGCATCTTCCTAGATTAAGGGAGCTGGGGATAGATGTTTTATGGTTCATGCCTATTAATCCAATAGGTCAAATAAACCGTAAAGGTGAATTGGGGAGTTATTATTCAGTGCAAGACTATATGGATGTAAATCCTGAATTTGGAAACCTTGATGATTTTACTGAACTGGTTAATGAAGCGCACGAAATGGGCTTCCATGTTCTAATAGATTGGGTCCCCAATCATTCGGCCTGGGATAACCCGATAGCATTAGATCACCCTGAATGGTACATTAAAGATTCCACCGGGAGTTTTATCCCTCCATTGGGAACTGACTGGACAGATGTTATCCAGTTGGACTGGTCACAACAAGGCTTACAGGACTACATGATTGAAGCATTTACTTTCTGGGTAAACTTAGGAGTGGATGGCTTTAGAGTGGATCACCCACATAAAACACCTCCGGAATTCTGGGAAAGAGCCAGAGTAGAGCTGGAAGAAATCAAACCAGTGTTCATGTTGGCTGAAAATGAAGATCAGCTGGAATTTCTTGAGAAAGGTTTCGACATGAATTACGCCTGGGAACTTCATCATTTAATGAATGAGGTAGCTCAAGGCAAGAAAAATTCTAAAGATCTGATAAAGTATTTTGAGAAGGAAAATAAAAAGTATCCCCAGAATGTTTACCGACTTCGCTTTATGACAAATCATGATGAGAATTCATGGGCAGGCACCATTAATGAAAGAATGGGAGATGCTCAAAAGGCATTAGCTGTATTTTCATTTACCATTCCCGGAGTACCCCTGCTTTATAACGGACAGGAAGCATGCCTGGATAAAAGAATAAAGTTCTTTGAAAGAGATGCAATTGATTGGAAGGAGTGTGAATTGACTGGATTTTACAAAGATCTGATTTCACTGAAAAAGGAAAATGAAGCCCTATGGAATGGAGAATATGGTAGCCCAATGAACATGATTAAAACATCAAAAAGCCGCAGGGTATTTGCCTTTTCCAGGGAAAATGGAAACAATAAAATTGTTGTATTCCTGAATCTTAATAAGAGCCCAACCAGAGTAAAAGCCGACCTAAAACATTTAGAAGGCATATATACCGATTTCACTACCAATGAAAAAGTAGAATTGCCATTAAGCGATTCTTTACGTTTGGGATCATGGGATTATAGAATACTAATTCATTAATTATTTCTTTTTCTGTATTTGACTCCAAATGGAAGTCAATCCTGATAATTGTAATTACGTATTTCTTGGAATAAATTGTTTTGTAAATTAAAAGTGTGGTGAAATGAAAAAAAGTATATTGTATTTTTTGTTGTTAATCTTTATTGGATGTAATTCTAACCATTCTTCTGGGGATTTCCAGGCTTTTGTTAAACCTAATGAGAATCCAATTCTCAGTGCTGACTCAACCTTAACCTTTGTTTGTCCTGTAAAAAACGAAGTAGTACAATGGCAAAAAGCAGATGTCTTCAATCCTGGAGCCATTGTGAAAGACAATAAGGTATATTTACTAATTCGTTGTGAAGATAACCCGGGAGCCATTCTTGGAGGAAGAACATCCAGGATTGGATTGGCATATAGTGAAGATGGAATTCATTTTACCAAGCATCCAACACCTGTTCTTTACCCCGATAGCAGCTCCTACTTTGAATACGATTATCCCGGTGGTTGTGAAGATCCCAGGGTGGTAGAAACTGATGATGGCTTGTATGTAATGACATATACATCATGGAATCAAGATGTTGCCAGGCTAAGCATTGCCTTTTCAAGAGACCTGATAAACTGGGGGAAAAAAGGACCTG
This sequence comes from Bacteroidales bacterium, assembly GCA_033791445.1. Taxonomy (GTDB): domain Bacteria; phylum Bacteroidota; class Bacteroidia; order Bacteroidales; family VadinHA17; genus JANTGF01. The sequence continues at coordinate 8,063 of JASJGS010000141.1, forward strand.
CATTTGCCACGGCCCACAATGGTAAATTCTTGGACTTTTGGTCTAAGTCAGGATCCATTGTCACAAAAATGGATGGGGATCGGCAGGTCGTGACCAAAATAGATGGAAAATATTGGATGTACTGGGGTGAAAAATTTATAAATCTTGCCTGGTCAGATAATTTATTCGATTGGTATCCCTCAATAGATAAAGATGGAGAGCTTGAGGCAGTCGTTGAACCAAGGGTTAAAAAATTTGATAGCCACCTTACGGAATGCGGACCACCAGCTATAATGCTTGAAGAAGGGATTGTCTTATTATATAATGGCAAAAATGCTGAAAATGAAGATGCTGATCCTGATCTACCAAAAGGGACATATTCGGTAGGGAAATTAGTCTTTGATAAGAAAAATCCGACCAAAGTTATTTCTCGTTCCAACACTTACTTATTGAAGCCAACTCTTCCTCATGAACTAACAGGCCAATACAAGTCTGGAACTACCTTTGCAGAAGGACTCGTCTATTTCCAATCGAAATGGTTTTTGTATTACGGAACGGCTGATTCATACATAGGAGTGGCGATTTCCGAATAACCAGGTTTTTTACTCAATGCATAAAATTGGATTAAAACTTTGAGGAAAACTTTTATTTGTCACTTTAGCAGCTGAACTATTTGAAGGTCACCGTTATTTACAGCTGTAAGCAGATATTGTTTTCCATTCACCTCAATAGATCGTATCTTTCTTGCATCACCAAGTATTTTTAGTCCACTTTCCAATGGCATTAAAGTACGAAAGGAGGTATTATCATTTCCAAGTAGGCACCAGCCATAACTTGCATCATATCGACCATAGGAGGGTCTAACCGAATGATTATTCCCGACCAGAACAAGGTCAGGAAATTTATTTAAATCTAAATTATGAACAATAATATCACGAACCGGTGAAAATTGAGCTTCCTTTGGAAGAGTTTTTGTTTCAAACGTTCCATCTCCATTATTCAGAAAAATACAACTTTCAAATAGGACTGCTTCTTTTCGAATCGACTGATCAACCTTTTCCTGACCAAAAATATCCTTTATAGTTTTTTCTCCAAAATCAGAATAATTGGGATACTTATTTTCTAATCCTGGCAGTTGATTTGTTAATTGATCCAGGGAGGCAATTGGATAACTGATTCCATTAAAGTATGAACAAATAACCTGTTCGGGTAATCCATTGTTATCAAAATCATTTACATACATTACTACAGGTTCCTTCACTGAAGCCTTAAGAATGGAGTTAAGTCCCAGGTTGCCAGCTATCATATCCTGGTCACCATCCTGGTCAAGGTCAGCAATCTGTATACAATTCCACCATCCTGATGTTTCATCCAGGCCTGTTTGATTAGTTATATTGGAGAAAATACCCTCATCATTCTTAAATAATGATATTTTCATCCACTCCCCTACTACAACCAGATCCATATCCCCATCCCCATCATAATCCATCCAGCTAGCATCAGTCACCAAACCAATATTCTGGATTTCATTGCACCTGGTAAGGGTTACGTCCTTAAAAAATCCATTTCCATCATTCTCAAGAAGATATTGGCCGGGAGATACTCCGTAAGCGCCGGGTACGGATCTTGAACCAACAAATAAGTCTATATCACCATCCGCATCAAAGTCAGTTGGACGAACACATGATCCATTATAAGCCATGAATGGGATTGATCCTTTCTCAGACTTTCCAAATCCACCTTTTCCGTCGTTAATAAGTAAGCGGTCAGCCAGCATAGGATCCTTTATTCCCATTTCATTTCCACCTCTTACGATATATAAATCAAGATCTCCATCCCCTTCTATATCAAGAAAGCTTGCATCCACATCTTCTGTAAACAGGTCAATATTTAAAACAGGTACCTGAATGGATCTAAAAGATCCATTACCCAGTTGTACAAATAATCTTGCTGATTGTCCTTTGGCTCCACCTATAAAGATATCATCCAGTTTATCTCCATTTACATCCCCTACTGCCAGAGCAGGCCCCTCATTTGACAAATTATGAGGAATTAAACTTTCCCTGATCAAATCAGTATAGCTGTCCTCCTTATGACTGAACTCAAGTCCAGGAATACTTTGAAATGAGAACAATTTTTTAGTTCTAATATTATTTTCATTACCAGATACATGCTTTTCTGCATCGTCAATATTTAGGGTAAGAACCTGATCAGCTGGCACATCATACAATATTCTTTCTGATTGATCAGGCCATCGAACAAGAAGAGAATCTATCACATCACTCTCACCTAACCCAAAATGAAGCTTATCAGATGTAGCAGACATAAATCCCCTTGTTGCAAATTGCTCAGCTATCAATTTTTGCTCCTTGCAATAAAGGGTGACCCTGGACCCCACGGCTCGAGAGTTTAAACCTGTGGCTTTCAAGTCGATTGAAATATAATGATTATCCAACTGGTTTTCAGCATTGTTCCTATAAATAAAAGCTGGGCTATTTATATTATTTACAATAAGATCCAGGTCCCCATCATTGTCAAGATCGGCATACGTGGAACCATTGGAATATGATCTGATGTTAAAGCCCCAATCTGAAGCCATATTAGAAAAAGTAAGATCTCTGTTGTTTTTAAAAATGTAATTGATATTGGGATACAAGGGCATTTTTTCATACAATGCTTGATCAGCCAATTCATTGTTATGACTTATTGGAAAATCCCTGTTACCACCGGTTAAGAATTTAATATAATCCAGATCATTGGCCCTGCGATAGATTCCATTTGTAATGAAAAGATCTTTCCACCCATCATTGTCAACATCGCAAAAAAGAGGCGACCAGCTCCAGTCAGTTGCATATATGCCTGCCAATCGACCAATTTCGCTAAACATTCCTTCACCCAGATTGAGTTGAAGGGTATTTCTTACAAATTGATAATAATATCCAAACTTCAGTTTAATTTCAGAAAGCTCATAGTCATCCTCTCCTCCCGAACTTTTCAGGATTTCTTGCTCATCAGGTAACATATCCAGAACCACAATATCAAGAAGTCCGTCATTGTTAAAATCACCAATATCATTTCCCATTGAAGACCTGCTTGTATGGGCTAACATTTCTTTTAATTGCTCAGAAAAAGTTCCATCCCCCTTGTTGATATACAAATAGTCATCCTCATGGAAATCGTTTGAAATATATATGTCAGGGAATCCATCATTGTTAAGGTCACATATTTTTACCCCTAAACCATATCCAATCTGGCTGCTATATATACCAGCTTTTGCAGAAACATCATTAAAAACTTTCTCTGCTTCACTTCCATCGTTTCTATACAACCTGTCACCCGCTCTTATATCTTTCCCAAAACGCAAATCTACATTACCGTAACTGCGCGAAGTATGCACTGAATGGTTCAACAGATACATATCAAGATCACCGTCAATATCATAATCGAAAAAGGCAGCCTGGGTAGAAAACCCCTGGAAGTCTAAACCATAGGCGGATGCGGCTTCTTCAAAAGTAAGATCGCCACGATTAATAAACAGTTGATTCCTGCCTTTTAAATCTTTATAGCCCCCTACATAACAAACATAAATATCTAAAAGTCCATCTCCATTTATATCAGCCATAGTTACACCTGTCGTCCAATCACCCTTACCTGATACTCCTGCTTTTTTGGTGATATCTTCAAATCTGAAATCACCCTTATTTAGGTACAACTTGTTGGATTGTTGATTTGAGGTAAAATACAAATCGTCCAGACCATCGTTGTTTATGTCTCCAGCAGCCACACCTGCACCATTATTGAAGTAGAGATACTCAATAATATTAAATTCCTCAGTTTCTGTAAGCTGGTTTATAAAATCAACATGGGTAGCGGAAGGGGATAAAAACGAAAACAAATAATCTCTTTCTTTTTCCTCAGGTTTACAGGAAAAAGTCAATAAAAGTACAAACAAAATAAGTTCTGATTTTCTCATAAGTATAAATTAATATTCCCGTCATAATCGCCAAACTTCACCGCCAGAACCCATTATTAATAAATAGGAAGGTTTCCTGCACATATACATCTAAATTAATATATTTCTTCAGTTGAATTTAAATTTTTAGATTCGATCCCCAGATAAATCTCAGCCTTCCATTCTAGCTCATTACCACCGGAATGCGGATCATTATGATAAACTTCAATCAGTTTATGATTACTCCGGTAACCCATCTTGCTCGCCTGTTCAACTAAATTGTACCAGGAAATATCTGAAACGCTATAATTTCCGTAGAAATCTGTTTTTACTGCATCCATCCCTTCAACTATTTTAAACTTAATTTCAGCGTGTTCCGGTACAGCATCAACATTGGCGATTGGAAAGCAAAAATCAAAGTTGATAGAATCTTGGAATAGATTCCAGTCATGAACAACCACAAAAGGATTGCCGACCAATTCAAGGTTATTTCGTTTTACAAATTGATTTAACTCTATAACATTTGATATCATAGCTCTAGCTTTACCTCTCGGTGTGCTTTTTAAGTTAATACAAACACAGGATTTTTTCTCAAATTGATCATAACCAGTAAATTCAAAATGAAACGTTTTCAACAATAATTCCAATCTCTTTTTAATGTCAAACAGATTGCCCCTGACACTGTTTTTAAAA